>OZ244943.1:5017500-5261559 GCA_965222305.1 Reichenbachiella sp. | reverse complement strand
ATAAAGAGGTAGGATATCACTTTTTACTTGTGATAAGAGGCTGTCTCAAAAAAACGAAAATAATTGTCATTCGAGGTAATGACACGCTTTTGAGACAGCCTCTCTTTTTGACTCTCCTTGTGCGCCTTTTTTTAACATGCACTATAGTCTTTATCCAATCACGGATATAGATAGGTTCATAAGAACCAATACTTAGTCAGGTTTTTATAAAATCGGAGCAAATGGAAAGGAATTTCCAATAATAACCTGTATTTACCCTAGGTTACCCTCTTGATGCCTGATCAAAAAGGGGGACAATCTGGTATTTTCATTGAGTCAAATTCATCTAAATCAGACAATTACAAATAAGTCCACATAAATGACCAAATACTCCACCCTACTCTATTTTGAAAAAAATATTTTAGTAGAATGTGGCAATGGGCCTTCAGGTGATTCATCTGAAATTAGGCTTGATTGTCATGGCTAAAAACAATTTACTTACTAATTAAAACACAATGAATTTTTTAAAAACAACTAGCAAATGGGCAGTTGTCGCATTGACCGTTTTTTTAAACTGTCATATGGCACTGTCACAAGGAAGTGTTTCCCGGTCAGGGAGCACTTGGACAGCCAAAGTAAATGGAAACACCGTTTATACTGGCTCACGTATGTTTGATGCGGTAAATGCCGCATGTAACAACATGGGGTCGGGTACGATCGACATTTGGAATTCGGGGGATTCTGGCAATGACAATGGCGGCAGCAGCATATATGCTATACGACCGCAAGCCAATCAAACATTGGACTTTCATGGTCATACCGTTAATTGTAATAGCACAGGAGATTTGATTTCCGTTGTGTATGCAGATCGGCGAAATGATATTACAGTCCGGAACTTGCACGTCACCGGAAACCCGCGCTATGCAATTTGGTTCAGAGGTTGTAGCAATATGACCTTTACTGACATCACCATGAATCTGAGTAATGACAGCCCTGTCGGATTGGGAATCCGGGTGGATGCCTCTACCGGGTCGTCCAACAACCTCACAATCAATGGCAATATCAATATCAACGGATCGGCAGGACATGCAATAGAAACCTACACTGTAGGAGGTGTAACCATAGGAGATGTGACAGTGACCAATACCGGAGGATGTGGTGTGCTCCTAAATGACAGCTGGGACTGTAATGTGGGGGTAGTTACCGGAGACAGAAACAATCAAGGTGGTGGCTATGCGACTTTTAGAGTGGCAAACCAAAACGAAAACACCTATTGTGCGGGTGTTTATTCCCGAAATTCAGGCAGAGGTTTTTTCAGTGTTTCAGGCAGTCGGGACTGTACGGTTGCATGGGTCGATATTGCGAATACAACCAGTCATGGTATTTTCCTTGAGGATGCCACAAATACTCACGTATTAAGCGGTACAGTAAGCAATGGAAATCCCAACACCCAGTTAGTCAGAACGACAAATTGTTCTATTACTCTAAATGGTGGTGGCACTCCCCCATCATCAAACGTTTACAGGTTACAAAACAGAGGAACGGGACTGTTTCTGGATGGCTATGGCAGAACCAGCAATGGATCTGATTGCTCCCAATATGGAAATACAACTCACCCGAATGCACAATGGGAATTTGTAGATGCGGGTAGTGGCTATACGCAATTGAGAAATGTAGGAACTGGCTTATTTCTTGATGGGATGGGTAGAACTGATAATGGTGCAAACGTGGGTCAGTGGGCCAATACTACACATCACAATTCTCACTGGGCAGTTCAACAGTTTGATGGAAATTATTATAGGTTGCAAAACCGTGGAACAGGACTATACCTGGATGGAATGGGACGATCTAATAATGGTGACATCTGCGGTCAATGGGCCAACACCACTCACCCCAATGCTCAATGGCAACTGGTCTCAGCCTCCGGGTCTCGACAAATATCTACTGATCAGACGGAGTTAGAGAGTGATGCAGAATTGATCAAGGTTTACCCTAACCCAACTTCTGACTTTGTCAAAGTTGACCTTCCGGAGCTCACAGGAACCGAAAGCATCAGAATCGTCAATGTCATGGGACAAGAAATAATGCGTTCAAAAATTCGACATGAGTCTCAGAGAATCGACATAAGACAATTGATTCCAGGTCAATACATCTTACAAATCCAAATGAATGATCAAATGATCCAAAGAAAGATTGTGAAGATTTAGCTAAAACTTGCTTACTAAGCAAGAGGCTGCCTGAGCAATCAGGCAGCTTTTTTTGTCCTCTACCTTTTTACCAGTTTTTGAATAACACTTGTATTTCTAGATTCGACTCTAACGAGATACATCCCGGCCCTTAAGCCCGACACGTCGATCAGTGCCTCTTTTGATGAAATCATTACCTGACCTCCGAGGCTCATTATCTCAACCTTATGTCCTGATATGTGATTTCTAACATGTAAAGTAGTGGTGGCAGGGTTAGGATATAATACTGGTTGCCCATGTTCACTGACAATTCTCAGCGGCACTTCTGTTTCAGTGGTATCAATGGGTGCTATTCCATCATTTCCTATTACCACCAGGTCATTCAGATACTCTTCCAGGTTGGTATATCCATTATTATCTGCATCACCGTTTCGATCCTCCGCATCGTTTTTGTCCAGGCCTTTTTCGTCTTCCCAGTCATCCGGCATACCATCATGGTCAGAGTCTACTGGCGCTTCTATGCTTTTCAGCTCAGGCCAGCTGCCTACTTCAGTCTGACTGTCTATGATGCCACTTGGTGACCGTAATCCCTTTTCGCTTGCATAAGTACTGGTACCGTAGAGGGCTGTCTGATTCACGACTTCATAGATTATGCGCTTGTCTACCGTGTCCCTCCTGGGTAATACCGCCCCTACCTGATTCATCACACTGATGTAGGCTTCTTCGGCTGTTTCCTGATTGATGGGGATATGAGGCAGCGGAGCTGTGGATCGAATAGCGCTGAGCACTTCGGCCGTGTTGTCGTCAGGTTGCACCCCTCCTGCCCAGTTGTCATTGGTGACGGACTCATTATCATATACATAGTTGTCCTCCACATACCACTGTCCATAGTCCGCCAGGTGGTTTCTGGAGGACGGCTGCACGATCCTCCGTCGGGCACTTGAGCTGGTAGTGGCCGGCCCGGGTTTGTAGTAGTTGGCGACAATGTTTACAAAGCTGTTGCTCGCAGGACTGCTGGAGCCACCATCCTTTTCCGCTCCATAGGTACTCTGGGACCAGTTGTAGAGCACGTTGTTTCTAAAATCTGTTTCCCCGCACCCTGAGGCAAACCGTGGGTTTCTGCTGGAGTGATGCGCAAATAAATTGTGATGATAAGTGGCATTAGGGCCTCCCCAGATCCCTCCATAGCCATGTGACCCTTTGCTATGGTTTGACAGGTAGAGACTCTCGCTGATCAGGCACCATTGTATCGTGGTGCTGTCACACCAGTAGACGGACATAGTTTCATCCTGGCTCCAGCTGGCTGATAAGTGATCCAGAATAATATTCTTATAACCCCTGGCACTCAAAGCATCATCTTCTCCACCGCTTTCATCCCCCAGCCTCAGGCGTAGGTACCGGACTATCACATTGTCGGTACTGATGACAAGTGGATATTTTCGAATACAGATACCATCACCCGGAGCGGTCTGGCCCGCGATCGTGATGTAAGGATTTTTGATTTCAAGCCGGGAGTTGAGCGTGATCGTACCCGATACCCGAAAAACCACCGTCCTTCTTCCTGAGGCACTGATGGCCGCCCTCAGGCTCCCTTCGCCCGAGTCGTTGAGGTTGGTGACTTCAATGACCTGGCCGCCCCTGCCTCCTTTGGTGTGTTTTCCATAACCTTCGGCACCGGGAAAAGCCAGCTGCTGTCCCCAGGACATGCTACAAATAAATATCAAAACCAACGAGAAAATAGATGGGAAGAAACTCTTCATATTCTTACTGTTTCTAAATATCCACCAAGATAATTTGATAATAAACAAAAGAAAGCAGGTCACCGCATCATGCCTGCCACAATGAAACCGCCTGCAGCTGACCCACGCATCGGGCAATACACATACGTCCACCTATTAAACAAATTAATCCAACCTAACTCTCTTACTGACAGGTATTTTCGTAGGATGTGTGCCAATGTATATTGTTGGCTTGAGCCAAAAATTCATGCATTAGCACCGGCTAAAACTATTACTTACTAATTAAAACTTATAAAACTTATGAAAATTAAAACCTTACATTCAACCATGGATTTCGAGCATGGCGGATCCAGAAAATCCGCCATAGATCTCTTTATTTCCGCACTTCTAATTTTTTGTTTTTTGCTAATGGTCGTAACCACTTATGCACAGCCTCCAAGTCATGATCCCACTTCGATGGTTCGTGCAGAGGATGGTCGATATTGGATATATACCACGGGTACGGGTGTCTGGGCTATGTCATCCAGCAACTCTAATTTTAGTGATTGGCAACCAGATCAGACCCCTTTTAACCCAGGTACCTGGCCATCATGGATCAACTCTGCAGTTCCCGGCTTTGTTGGTGACTTTTGGGCCCCGGGAATTACCTACATGAATGGATACTGGTACCTGTACTACTCATGCTCGACTTTTGGCTCATCGCAATCAGCTATAGGTGTAGTGAGAACGCCCTCCCTAAGCAATCCTAATTGGTCAGACCAAGGGATGGTTGTTTCTTCTAACGGCAGCAGCAATGCCATCAACGCCATTGACCCTGCCATCTTTCACGATACGGATGGTAGAGTCTGGATGAGCTATGGATCTTTTTTTGGAGGAATTGCCATTGTGGAAATCAACCCTTCGACAGGCAAAACAATCGGAAGTACAACGCATGTCGCTGGTGGTAATCATCAGGATATAGAAGCACCTTATATAATTAGAAATGGTGATTATTATTATTTATTTGTCAATCGTGGCAGTTGTTGCAATGGATTGAATAGCACTTATTACGTCCAAGTAGGTAGGTCTACTAATGTAACTGGGCCATACGCAGGATGGCGCACTATTCTTGGAAATGAAGGAAATT
Source organism: Reichenbachiella sp. (assembly GCA_965222305.1). Lineage (GTDB taxonomy): Bacteria > Bacteroidota > Bacteroidia > Cytophagales > Cyclobacteriaceae > Reichenbachiella. The sequence goes on along the minus strand of OZ244943.1, from coordinate 5,256,529 downwards.
ACATTGGACCCGGTCATATTGGGTATGGTGAAGATCGCCTCACTTATCACTACTACGATGGCAATGACAATGGAGCGGCCAAACTTCGCATCACCTCCTTAGGATGGAGCAATGGCTGGCCTGTGATCCATGGATCCGGAGGCTGGGAAGACCCTAATGAACCAGACCTATTTGCGCTCAATACCTCAGTGAATGGTCAGGGATCCGTTACACCCAATGGTGGGACATATGAAGAAGGCACAGTCGTAAACATCACTGCGAATCCCGCAAACGGCTGGCAATTTAATAGCTGGAGCGGTGATATTAGCAGTTCTAACGCGACCACTGCTGTGACCATGAATTCAAATATGTCAGTCACAGCCAATTTCAGTCAGGTACAAACCACCGAGGAAGAATTGGTCTTTTATACATTTAACCAATCCAGTGGCAATGGCATACTGGATGAATCCGGAAATGAAAATAACGGAACAGGTAATGGAAATCCCTCCTTTGTAGCAGGTAAAATTGGTAATTCAATTAATCTCGACGGATCTGATGACTATGTAAGTCTACCTACAGGGGTAATGAGTACTTTGAACAATTTTACAATTGCAACCTGGGTAAATATTGATGCTCTTGAAATGTGGTCCAGGATATTTGATTTTGGGTCTGGCACTACCACCAACATGTTCCTGACACCACAGTCCGGCAATGGGACTTTCCGCTACGCTATTACCACTGGAGGGGGTAGTTCAGAACAACAAATCAATGGAACATCGGCGCTTCCTACCAATACATGGATCCATGTAGCCGTTACGCTCTCTGGCAATACAGGCACATTGTATGTTAATGGATCACAGGTGGGGATCAATAACAATATGACCTTATCTCCTTCGGACCTGGGCAGCACGAGCAACAACTATATCGGAAGATCTCAATATGCGGATCCGTATCTTGATGGTCAGATTGATCAGTTTCACATATTCGATTATGCTCTTACATCGACAGAAATTTCATCATTATTTAATACCGAAAACGCCCCCACAACCTTTACATTATCTATAGCTGTCGAAGGACAGGGCTCTGTTTCGCCAGTAGGAGGAAGTTATGCAAGTGGCACAACCGTAAACCTTACAGCCACACCTGCAAGTGGATGGCAATTTGATGGTTGGAGTGATGATGCTACTGGTAGTTCTACCTCCACCTCCCTTCTCATGAATTCCAACAAAACAGTAACGGCCAGTTTCTCTGAAATTCAAGACCCATCTTCGTCATTCGTGCAGATTCAAAACAGAGGTACAGGTTTATTTTTGGATGGTATGGGAAGAGTCGCTAATGGAGAAGCTTGTGGTCAATGGGCGAATACCAGCCATGTAAATTCCCATTGGGAAGTACTTGATGTAGGTAGTGGATATTACCAACTTCAAAACGTAGGAACCGGATTATTACTAGATGGCATGGGCCGAACAAATAATGGAGGTGACTGTGGTCAGTGGGCCAATACCACTCATTTTAATTCACATTGGACCATGGAGCAATTCGACGGAAACTATGTCAGGTTTCAAAATCGAGGCACAGGGCTCTTTCTTGATGGCATGGGCCGAACTGGCAATGGAGATAACGTCGGTCTATGGGCCAACACAACCCACCCCAATGCCCAATGGCTGCTGGTTCAGATGTCGGGGGCAAGAGCCATCGGTACCGAGGAATACGCATTGGAAACGGAGGCCGAAGTGGTTCCGATCTACCCAAACCCCGCCCAGGATCACTTTGTATTGGATCTGCCTGAGATCATAGGTGCTGATGAACTCAAGATCATCAACATCATGGGACAGAAGGTAATGGAGGTAAAAAAACTTGAGAGTCAGCAGCGAATCGATATTAGTCAATTGGCTCCGGGTCAATACATCCTTCAGCTAAAAACAGCAGAAGGGCTGCGAATGCAGAAGTTTGTAAAGATCTAGCTAAAACTTGCTTACTAGGCAGGAAGCCGCCTGAGCAATCGGGCGGCTTTTATTTTTGTTGTAGTACCAGTCTACTTCTTTACCACCTTGTGACTCAAGACGCGCCCCCTACTATCAACTCTAATCATATACAATCCAGGCGGAAAACCAGAAAGGTCTAACTCCCCCTCTTCAAATGCCACAGGCATGAGTTCACCGGACATATTGAAGACCTTAACCCTGTCAACAGTAAATTCCGATTTCAGAAAGACCCTATCCCAGGTAGGATTGGGGTAAACCCTTATATCAACTGCTGTGCGTTCATCAGATATATGAGCCACCATCAATCGCATTCTGATTTGTTCTTTTAGGTTCTCACTCATTATACCACCCATAGTCCTGTAGTGCTTATTGCAGCTACTTACCGAATACTCAGGGTATTCCTCTCCAGTCTCGTCTTCATCCTGCGTCCAACTGGTCACAGCCATCAATACGCTATGGCTCTCGCTCAGTGCCTCAATAGATACTCCACAATTAGCGCCATTACCTCCGATGATCCGTATTGTATCATTGACATGACTAGGGAAATTGCCGAGTGAATCGATCACCAAAAACAATCCCGACACCTCCTGATAGCCAAACTCATCTGACATGGAATCTACCTCAATCAATTGGGCCTGGCATATAGCCATACCTGGATAAATATTTTCCATAAAATTACTATTATACTCACCAGCGCATGAACAGGACATTCCTGATCTAGCGATCATAGCCATCAATAGTATTAGGACGAGCTTTTTCATCATACCAATTTATTGATTTTTGAGTCCTCAGTTAGTAAAAGCAAGAATATGCGGAGCAATGTTAATATTGGTTTCATTTGTTAATGATCAAATCGAACCCACTTATGAAAGGGAAAACAGGCTGGAAACAGGTCTTTTACAACCTATATGCAGTAACTTGTGTCTAAGTAATGGGCCAAAACCATCGAACTATGAGAATAATACCTTCACTATTGTTCTTTACACTGCTCATTTATATCTGCTCTTGTTCTACTGATGAAGAACCAATTCCCGATGATGAGCCACTAAATGATGAGCCGGTAGAAGAAATCGAATCGGTCGAAATTGAAACAAATCCTGACTGGACAACCATTGATTTCAAGCCAAATTACACCATTCAGTTTCCGGAATTCTATTCTGGAAATGGCATGGTCGGATGGGAAGGAACGGTATTTTCTATGGAGCGAGAGGACGAGAGTATTAGATTCTCCTACAACTATTGCTCTTCAGTCTACTGTGAAGAGTTTGGTTCTGAACTATACGAAGACATACCCTTGCAGTATACTGAGTATCGGCATCCAGATATATGGGGTTTCTCCCCACCAAACAGTTATTTTCATAAAACTCAATTCATTGAAAATGAAAAAGTGAAGGGTCATCTATATTTCACTGAACCCACAGACCATCAGCCTACAAACGCAAATGGCATTTACCACATGCTTCACAGGGGTTCGTTCAGAGAGGCTGTTTCTGTGACTTTTCCTTTTGGATCCGAGTCAGAAGTTATTGAGATTCTTAAGACCATTCAGCCAAGGAGCACAGACTAGCACTTGATTTTCAGAGCATATTCTGGAATTTACTCCACCAACAACTTCGTCTTTTGACTGATGCCATTATTAGTCAATGTGATGTAGTAGAATCCGCTAACCAGATCAGATACCTTGATGATCTTCTCTTGTAGATCGTTTTGCGCAAAGACCATCTTGCCGGAGGTATCATAGATCTTGACACTCGCATCGACCAACGGCTCTTTCACCTGGATCGAGATGGTTCCTTTGTTTGGGTTGGGGAAGATCGTAAAGCCCAACTCGGAATCCTCAATATCCAATGTATTGGTATCTTTTTCTCCCAGATAAACATCCAGGTCAGTGAAATTGAAATTTCCGTTGCTCTGGTATCCCTCCACCACAAAAGACACCTCGTGTAGTTTACCCAGCTCTAGTCCGAGCGACTCCCAGTGGTCAAAATGATCTGAAATATTGATGGAGCCACTGTTTCGTTCATCCCGACGAATGCTAAAATACTGCTGGAAGGTAGCCGTACCTACGATCGACGGCTGGTTGGTGCGCGTATTTTCGATCACGTCATAGACACTTCCGTTGACTTCAAAGGTTCCTCTATTTACCGAACCACTCGCCATTGAGGGTATCCAGTTTCTCCAGTCCTCCACGATGTAAAACTCAATCAGCGGATCGACCGTCCAACCATAAATTGACAGGTAGGAATTACCCGAGGCACTCGATGGATTGTAGTCACAGTCAAAGTCTGCGAAGAACCTGCCGATCTCTTCGTGCTCCTGGGTTTGGTTGTAGTCCAGTCCCCGTCGGGCCAGGTAGTTTAGTATTTCGCTCCACTCCCCACTGAAAAGCGCCCCATCTCCAAGGGTCATACAGGCATTACCCTGCCCGTTTTGATTCCAGAGTTCGTAGCGAAAGCCGTTCTCGACTCCTGCGAACCGTTCGGTACCGGACTCTGTGCAAAAGGTTTGAGCTAAAGTACCCTGGGCGATGGCCAGCATTAAGACCCAAATAGTAATCAGGGGTCGCGTGGCAATGTATGTGTTTTTCATGTCTTTCATTCTTTGAGCTATAAAAAAGAAATCGGATGTTGCTGATAGCAATTTATCCGTATCACCTAGGGCAAAGCTTCCCACTAAGTCACAAATTACCAATCACTTGATCGATTTGAAACATATATAGCGACATTTGATGCAGTATTTATAGCGGTGGGTTAGCTTTCTTCAATCCCAGGTGGATTTTTTAAGTAGGCCAAAGAAGAGAATAGACTCCCTATTCCTTAAATACTTTGTATTGGGTGATTCCCATATCCGTAGAAACAAGAACGCTATAATATCCGGAACGAAGATTTGACAAATCCAGATCCACATGTGGTTGGTTTGTTCTGTCCTGCATCAACACAAGTTGACAGGAAAGATCATAGACTTTTATGCCCTGTATTGCAAGGCCTTCAGCTGACACTCTTACTCTGCCCTGGATAGGATTAGGATAAACAGTGATTTGTTCTTTTAGCTTCTCATCACTCACATTGGTCACTACAGAATGAATTTCATTCTTGATCTGATCTACAGAAAGACCATTATTTTGGCCATCTACAATGCTTAAGTAATGTCTACCGCATCCACTCAAATCGTAAATACCGTGGGGATAATCCTCGACTTGTTCACTTTGAGGGTTGAAATAATCTTTGTCTAGGGCAAGGAAAAGCATATCTCCTTCTTTCAAGAATCCAATTGATTCGCTACAGCTAATGCCGTTTTGTCCCATCACTCGGACGGTATCCCCAACATTTGAATCCATATTTTGAATTACGTCAACCAGAACAAAGTATCCTGTTGGAGTTTCCACTCCAAGATTGAAGAGGCTGTAATCCATTTTGACAAATTCCGCCAGGCATACGTTATGATGCAGTCCGATATTTTCAAAAAAGTTCTGATTGTCATGGGCACAGCTACAAGCCATTGCCCATTTCACTGTGATGGAGAATAAGAGAGATAAGGTTAGTTTTTTCATGTTGGCTAAAGTTAATAAAACACATGTAGCTTTCGTCCTATCAGGATTCACAGCTCCCGGTATCGGAGTTCCTTTTCAAATGGATTCCTGCCAGGCCAGCTTACCTACATCGTGATAAACCGGAAGCTCCAGGGCTACGGAAATACCGTACTTTTCATTTTCGTACATATTTACTTTGCCGCCCATAGCCTCAGCCATGCTGCGAGCATGGAAAAGTCCGAACCCTCTTCCCGGTTGTTCTGTTGAGAATCTATGATAGATTTTGAATAGTCTGTCTTTGTTCGACTCGAGATCCAAACCAATGCCATTGTCGGAAAAGGTAATGATCTCCCAGTTTTCCTCACTGAATATGGATATTTCAATCTCCAAAGGTCTATCCGGACTTTTGAACTTTAGACTATTGGACAATAGCTCTTTGACGATGGCCTTTAAAAACGGGACATAGACCCTCACCGCATGGGTCGGCTCAAACCGATAATGGATAGAATCTGAGATGCTTTCTCCATTGATTTCGCTGCCTATTTCATCGATGCATTCAAACAAATTGATTTGTTCGATCTTCATATGGGTGTCATCGTAGACTTTGAGGATCGTACTCAGATCGGTAATGATTTGCATGAGCTGATCGGAGTAATTTCTGACATGCCTGAGTGCCTCCTGACCAAACTCAGGATCCGGATGGTCCTGGCAGTAATTCATCACACCCATCATACCCGTCACAGGCCCCCGGATGTTGTGATAAAGCATATAATTGAGCTCTTCGAGCCTCTTGTTCTTGGACAGCAGGACATTAATGAGCTTGTTGTTCTCCTGGCTCAACCGTCTATTGAGCTTGGTGGTGTAGGCATTTGCAATCAGGTCTGATAATGAAGCCGCATAGCGCTGATCCGAAAAGCCCCAATGTCGTGCCTCTCCGGTTTTTTCGAGACAAATGATTCCTAACAGTCTACCGTTCCACCTTATCTGGGTATCCAAAAGCGAGAAAATATTATTATCCTGGAGATACCCTGACGTAAACTCTATCGTACGAGGGTCAGTATGGGCATTGTCAGCATTGAGTGTCCTATCGGTGGTGATGGCTTCAAAATACTGAGGATAATCCTTTCGATACAATTTGTCCCCTGAGCTGAATGTTTTCTTATTCAGATTGTATTGCTGATGCAATTCAATGCACTTTTCCTGCTCCCGATAGTACCAGAAACCGACTCTTTCCACAGCCAGGGTATGCCCCACTTCTTTTAGCAAAAGCTCAATAAACTCATCGAAATTGATGTGTGTAAGGTTAGACTCTGTAGACAACTTGAGCAGCGACCTAATGATGTTCCGCTCCTTGGCTTCAGTCTGGATTGCCCTGGTAATGTCCTGGTTCGATCCTACGATTTTCAGCACCTCCCCCATTTCGTTTACCTCAGGAGCCAAATTGAGCTGAATCACCCTTTTGTCTCCCACGGTATTGACAATGGTAAAGCTAAGTGAAACCGATTCCTTACTTTCCAGCACTTCTCCAAAACCATTTACAAGCTCTTCATATCGTTTCTTTCCCATGGCCTCCTCGAGGAGTTCCAGTGAGGGCTCGGATGAATTCGGCTCCAAGCCCAGCTGCCGATAAGTCTCATCCGACCAAATCAATTTTCCTGATTCTATTTCGTACTCCCACGTACCCAGCCTGGCCAATGCCTGACTTTCCTTTAAGAACGTATTGGACGATTTCAATTGATTTGATATCTCCTCCTTTGCTTTTAGATTCCGACTCAACTCTTCGTTGATCTGTCTCAGGTGCTCTGTTTTCTTTCTTACCTGGGCTTCTAATAGTTCGTTGATGTCACCCATCTCCTTATTGTGCCTTCTGGATGCTTTCAATCTGATGTAGTACTGGTACAAAAAAGCGATCATAACAATGGTAATGAGCGCAAACCCCAATGTGATGTACCTCTGGTTCAGAACTGAATGTTCATTTTTTTCCTGTTCCGCCCTGAGGAATTTGTTTTCAGCATCCTTGATATCCGCTTCCAGTGCCAGCTTCAGGTTTTTCATTTGTCTCGAATACTGGACCACCTCCAGACTATCCTTTAAACCCTGGCTTTTCTTCAGGTACCCGTTAGCCTTGAGATAGTTTCCGTTTTTTTCATAGTATTCGGACATCCTTACATAAGTCTCCACCAGCAGATCATTTGCACTTGATTGACGAGCCAAGTCGAGGGCATTTCCATAGTAATTGACACTTTCACCCATTGCACCTTGTGCCAGGTAGATTTCTCCCAACATCAAATTGGATTGAATCGCCGCACGGCTATAGCCAATTTTCATTCTGATCTCCAGAGCTTCCTTGTGAAGCAGTATGGCTGTATCCAACCGTCCATTCCGAAAGGCTATATCCCCCTGACCTGATAGAGCATACGACATCCCCCGCTGATCACCCTGATCCACCTTAGCCAATTCATAGGACTCCTGATAGTAATAGTGAGCCGAGTCGAGCTCCTCTCGTATGTAATACAGCTCCGCAATATTCGAGGATACCATGGAGGGTGACACATCCAAATCATCTTCCATGGCTATCTGACGTGCTATGAAGAGATACTTTGAAGCAGAATCAAACTGCTGTATTTTCTTGTAGACTTCCCCTATGTTGTTGCAGATGATCAGTTTGGCCTTAAGGTCGTTAGGAGGTACCAGGGTGTAGGTGTACAAAAACTGCTGCAGCGCTTCATCAAAGAGTCCGGTGATCCAATAGGCGTTTCCCTGGTTGAGCTGGGCCCAGAAGATTCCTTTTGGGTACGACAGGGAATCCGACAACAGCATTGCTCTCTTGGTTAGCTCTAGCCCTTTTTCAGTATCGGTGCTTAAGTATTCGAAGGACAGATGATTGAGAATATCCACGTATTCCTCGTCGATCTGCCGTTTTTTGGACAGTTCGATCTCCAGACTATCTACATAGCTGAGTTGGGCAAATCCCGTGCTGGTCAGGCACATCAAAAAGAGGACTAGTGGCTTGTTCATGGAGGTAGGTTAATGTCCTGTATCTATAAAAATAACATCTATCGAAGATAATTTCCATTAATGGCGTAGCTAATCAGCTTGACTTAAGCTCATTGTCCTTTTAATTCCAACAGATCCTAATTATTCATTTTTTTAGTTGGCAACCTTCTTCTATTGTTATTCTCTACTCTGGTAAGTTCTCGCGCTTTAGCCTGATCTGGACGGTTGGGCTTATTTCTCAGCGAGGTATTTATTAAAATACCTTATCCGTTGTTCACTAGAGTAGGTAATCGCCGAGGCTATCATATTCAATGCAACAGTCGGCACAATTGCTATTTCGATTGCCATGGTCTTCATCGTGTATCCCCACAGATACACGATCGACAGAATGGATAGCAAAATGGCCACCGGGAAAACGAATCCCACCCATCTGCCTTTTTCTGCATCAAAAGAGTTCAAATGGTAGGTTGAGCGATATCCGCAATGCGGACACGCTACATCTACATAATTTCCGATTTTCTTGCTCAGCTCGTATCGATTGGACGCGCGTCGCTTTAGGGAGATTTCTTTCTTGCAGTCTTTACAGTTGGTTACAATTTTCACTTTAGCAATCTACGCCAAAACCCGATTATAACCTTTTAGATATACGGGCTGGATTTTTATTGAATATCACCAATAATTTTCATTCCATTTGGGTACTAATCATTACAAAAGCTTATCGTGAACCTAGTGCCCTTATCCGGTTCGCTATGAAGGTCGATAGTACCCCCCAGGGCTTCGATTTGTGCCTTGATCATAAACAGACCCATCCCTCTTCCTTCGATATGCGTGTGAAACCGCTTATACAGTCCAAATACCTTTCCCTCGTGTTTATTCATGTCAATACCCAGTCCGTTATCTTCAAATATGATCTGGATACCGCTATCTGTCTTTTTAGATGAAATGGTGATTTGACAGTTTTGATCCGGCTTTTTGTATTTGATGGCATTACTTATCAGGTTATAAAAAATACTGTACCAAAATGAAGAAACAGACATTAGCTGGTCAACCTCTAAATCCTGAATGATTTCAGTCTCACTTCTGATTATTTCATCTTCAATGCTATTGGTGATCTTTTCAATGATCTCTGAGAAAATGACCGCCTCTTTTGGGTAGTCCTTATTTTTTACTTCCAAAATCTTAGTCAAATCCCTTAAAACGCTATCTAATTGAAAACAGGATTCTTCTAGCTTTTCAAGAGTAAGCTTATTGTGACCATCACTTGGGTTATCGTGGTTATAAATTTTGAGCAACCCATTGATGTTGGCCAGAGGTGCACGTAGGTTGTGGGATACGATGTAATTGAACTGCTCGAGATTTACATTTTTATCTTTGAGGTCCTCAGCTGCTTTCTTGAGCTCCTGGGTTCGCTCGGATATTTTTTTTTCAAGACCTTCATTGAGTTGATTGAGCTCTCTGGCTTGAAAGGCGATTTCCTTATTCTGCATTTTAGTTTGGTGTTGAAGTAATCTCAAACTTTGAAAGGCAAGGGAAAATCGTTTGCCAAGAAGTAAGGAATTGATCATAAAGACTATCAAATACCCGACATTGACCAGTATACTGTTCGATTGCCCATAAAAGTTGAAAATAACCATATGATAGACCAGTACAGCGACAGCCAGGAATATTCCGCCTAGAGCAATTCGGGATTCAAGCAGATCCTTTTTGATTCGGATGAGCTTGAAACCCACATAAAGTACGTTGACCGTGATAAGCGCAAAAAACAGAGGTAGGGTATATGATAGCCAATTGCCAGGCAAAAGACACGTGATAGATACAAAAGACCAAACCAGCCACTGGTTGAGTTTTACGTACCAAAGGCTAAAATATTCTTTGAATATTTTGTTTAGAAACAAGCTTCCCATCAGCGCACCAATAAACAAGCTTATGTACTCAAATTTTACATGCCATATCCAGGGTATATTCTCAAAGAGGGTCGGAATTGGGGCATAGCCATCACTCAGGTTTCTGTAGCCCCACGCAAGACAGAATAGCGAAAAATATAAAATGGCTCTGTCTATTCGCCAGTAGGCGAAATATAGAATCAGAAACGAAAAACCAATAAAGAGCAAGCTACCGATCAATACCATGTCGGCGATGGTTTCCTTTTTGTTTTGTGTCCAAAGCAGGTAAGTCTCACCCAGAATAATAGGCCTGGTAATACCGCCGTTGGTGTGATAGAAGTTGGCTACTTGAATGACTATCTCAGTGGTGTCTCTGGTGATATGGATAGGGATTATTGCCTTTTTTCTAAAATGTCGTGTTGTGCGTCTTTCTGTTCCGACCTTTCCGGATTCAAAAACAAAGTGACCGTCAATCCAGACCTTGGCACTGGAGTTGATCTTAGGCAGCTGCAAGGCTATCGAAGAGCCTAGATCGGGAAGGATCAATCGTGAGACATAGGTTCCATAGCCGTATGAGCTTGGGGTCGTGTTATTCTGAGACTGACTCGACCAACCATGAAGTCCTTTGTATAGAAGTGTACCTTTGGATTCCTCACGGGAATCTTTTGGTTCTAATAATTGCTTCCAATAGAATGTCCAGACAGAGTCAAGTTCTACCACTTTACCTTCTGTGAAATCAGAAGCTGTAATCTGCACAATGGTTTCTTCTTCCTGTGCCTGAATCATTGAGGATGAAAAAAAGAAGAATACCACGATGCATATCCATCTAATATGCCATTGAACCATATAGGTTTCTGTCAATCAAAAGTAATACCAGGAATATACGAGGAGGGGCGGTGGAAGTGTGCGGCAAATATAATGGGTAAGCTGAAGAATTTCAGGGGTTTGATCTATCAATTGTTAATAGTCGATAAGAAGTATGTTCTTCTCTGATGCTAAAGTCCGCTACGACTTGTCAGCATATCTATTTTGATCTTTCTTTTAGAATACCTTTTATCTTTTTAGAAGGTTTCATCTTATTGGCAGCATTGCCACAATAGTCCACCATGAGGCGCTCCGAACGATTGTACACTTCTTTGTCTGTCAACTTTTCACCCTCGTTTTCCAGGACGACCTTTGACATGGCCGCCATATACAATCCCAGTAAATCTGTATTTCCTTTCGTAAGGGACATAGCCTCATTTCCGATTTGAAAGGTATAGTCCGGAGTTCCGGTCATCCACTTCATAATGTACTGAACGGCATACAACCTATTCAGCTCTTCTTCATTGGCTGGGTTTTCAAAAAGATAATTGGCACAAGCCAAAACCTGCTTTTCTGCGGGGCTGTAATCATCTGCTGTTTTGAATTCGTAATTGGCGAGTTTGCTAAAATCTTGACCGAACGCCACGTTACAAGCCAGGGTCAGACAAAAAAGAATAGTTGATTTTTTCATTAAAGTTTAGTTAAATGGTTGATTTGGATTGTATGAAATTAAATCATGAGATAGACTGGTCGTATTTGAATTCGGAATTTAGTATTTAATCCTTGGAAGACAAAACAAGCATTTTTCGGTCATTTCGTTCCTTCTCACAAAAACGAGCTAACCGTATCGTTTCCTGTCTTACAGCAGGATACTCCTTATAATTAGGGTTGAAGTTGGTCTTGTCAGTCGAGATAAAGTAACAGCATATAAAGAAACTCTATTACACAAAAGATAACATCAATGTATTATTTCAGCCAAATACATGTAGGTACATTAAATTAGATCTTTGAACTTTACACATTGATAATGAAAGATTTACACAGGCTGGTATATACCAGTGCACGCTCCTCATCATGTGATGATACTGAAATTGAAAATATCCTCAAGTCTTGTGTTAAAAATAATCCAGGTAAGTCCATTACTGGACTCCTTTTACATTCAGATAAGAGATTCTTACAGGTTGTGGAAGGGGAAAAAGAAGTCATCAATGCTCTTTATGAGAAAATAAAGGTTGATCCGAGACACGGTGGAGTTAACCTGAGAGATTCCCGTGCGATTACAGCACGGATGTTTCCAGAATGGCATATGGCCTACAAGGATATTTCTTCAGATCTCGTGGAATTCTCAACTCAGATAAGCAAAGAGGATAAAGAGATTTATTATGGAATGTTTGAAGGTAAGAGCGATACCTATGGAGATCATGGAATGAGAGTGCTTAAGACTTTTTTGGCGATGTAGACTTTGGCATGGAGTGGAATTCAATCGATTACCTCAATGAGGCCAGAATAATCAGCAGTGTAAACCATGTAGAGAATAAAAGTCAGCACTATTAATGTAAGAACGATCGAAATTACTCTTTTGATACTGTCTAGCCTGCGACTGATCTTCATGCGTTTCTGAAAATTCTTTTTCTCTTCCTCCGTCACTTCACTTTCAGCAATTTCACGATGAGTGGATTTGTACTCGTCCTGGATCTCCTTCAATCTCTTTCGTTTTTTGAGAAGTCCCAGGTTTGACTTGTTGGAGTTGATCATCGAATCGATGGGGCCGCCGAATGACATAATAAAAGTCTCTGGTTTACGTATACTTACGTAAAATCCAGGTTTTTGGAAAAATGATTTTGATCATGGGTTTTGGTTCAGTCAATAGCCTATACTATAGAAAACGAGATCACCACGTCGCACCCTGTCTATCAACAGGCTGCTTCTCCAGATGACGGTAGGTTTGGCTGTTCGGTCTTCGCGGGGTGAACAGTACTATTTACCCCTCTTCAACACCCAACTCCAAAAGACCATCATGGAAGAGATAATCATAAAGGGAAACCAGATGCCGATGATCTCATCGGCTTTGTCCAGGTTGAAAATCATATAGAGTAAGCATATCAAGGCGATCGATATGCCCAGCACAAGAAGCACATTGCTGAGAGTGTGGTGTGATTGGTCTTGGGTTTTCATGTTGTGGTTTGTTGTTTAGTTTTTTTATGAGGCTCCCATCGGTACCTCGCCTTTTCGGATGACCTTCTTGCTGTCCCGACCTTTAACCACTCCCAGCTTGTCGTCAAGCCACACGATAGCGCCTGTTGGACACCGTTGGATGGGATCTTTGATTCCGTGGTTGAGGGAATAGTTGACAACCGGCAGGCCGTTTTCCATGACGATCAGGTCGCCGGGTGCATCCATAGCGCATCGGGCACAGGCGGTGCAACCTACCTGGCATTCTTCAAGGATTTGATCACCTGTTTCGAGGTTTTTGCAATTGACCCACAGCCGATGAGATAGAGGCTGTATAGAAAACAGATCCTTAGGGCAAACCTCCACACAGTCGCCGCAGGCCGTGCATTTATCGATATCCACGACCGGCAGGCCATGTTCGTCCATATGTATCGCATCGAAATCACAGACCGAACCACAATCCCCAAATCCCAGGCAACCCCAGAAACAGCCCTTGCCCCCACCACTCACGAGCGAAGCACCCTGACAGGTTTGAAGGCCATCGTATTTGGCGCGGTTACGGGCGACATTAGTCCCTCCGGCGCAGGCCAGTCGGGCTACTTGTTTCTCCTCAGCGCCCAGTGACACACCCAGGTAGTCGGCGATATCGACACGGCCTTCTTCGGAACTCACGGTACACTTGCCGGGCAGGATGGCGCCTTCTACCAGCGCCTCTGCAAACGGCCGACAACCGGGATAACCACAGGCACCACAGTTGGCATGGGGGAGCATATCCTCCACCACGTCGATCCGGGGGTCTTCATAGACATAGAGTTTTTTGTTGGCGATGATCAGCATCACGGCCAGTAGTAGGGTCAGTCCCCCGAGGGCTGCTATGGCGATTCCTATGGTCATATCTTATCGTATTGCTCGAGCGTCCCGGACATCCAGGACGTTCGAAATTTTCCAAGGCATTTGAAATGCCTAATAGATGAGGCACGCATTATCCCGATAACTATCGGGACGCGCCAGCGTTTGCTTGTGGTGCACCAGCCATTTTTCTAATAAATCACTTCCGCCCACTTACGGCCGGCGATCAATTCAGCTTTGCGTACCAACCACTCTTTTTCTCCAAGGATGGTGGAGAAAGCTTTATTCAGATTATCATTCAACTTGTCATACCCGGCTGCATACACATAAGTGTTGGCCTTGGACAGCATCTCTATGATTTCCTTGGCTCGCTCCTCTATAGCCATATCCAAAGCAATAGGATCGGACCACTCAGGTCTTGGGCTCAAAGCATGGAACGCCTTGAAGGTCTTTTCATCGTAATAGCTCGTCAGGTCCCCGTCCTTTTCGTTGAGGTATAAAAGCTCCAGCCCGCTCTTCGCTCCATAGAAAAGTCGAATTTGACCTTGCCAGTCTTTTACATTTTCATAAATATGCTTGATGAATGCTCGGAAAGGTGCAATGCCTGTACCCATTCCAATCAGGATCAAGTTTGCCGTTTTATCTTCCGGTACTCTAAAGGGCAACTCGAATGGACCTGTGATGGTGATTTCGTCGCCAATCTTTCGGTCGCATAGGTAGTTGGATCCCACACCGGGGTAAATCTCTCCACTAAAATCATCAATGTACGTACAACGCTTCACCAGCAACTTGATCCGTGTTTTCTTATTCTTTTTCTCCGGCAAATCTGCCACACTGTACAATCGATGGTGATATTTGTTACCAAACTCACTATCAGTTTCTACCAGTACCCCAAAACTCTGGTCGACCTGGCAATCAAACTCCGGCTGTTTTACTTCGAGTAAAATCTCACGGATCTCGTCAGTAAGCTCAGAGGTAAGTCGGTCAGACTTTTTGATCACCGCCTGGTACTGCTTTTCCGTATCGTAATCTGCTAAATGTGCCATAACGCTATGTCTGTTTTATTTCTTCATTAGTTGTTTTTTCGTTTCGCAAGCTGTCGTGCAGCCACAGTTGCCGCAGCTTCGTCGCTCGGCCAGTGCATCTTCATCGGTGATGTAGTTGGCGAATACCCTTTTCCATAGGGTTTGCACCAATGCCCATAGCACCATGATCGAGACGATCCCGACAATTCCAATGATGTATGATGCGATGCGTTCTTCCATTTTATCCTCCCAGTCCTGAAAATCCCATAAATGTCAAACTCAATATCCCTGCGATCATCAGGGTAATCGCTGTGCCTTTTACCACCTTGGGCACATCAGAAAACTCCAATTGTTCCCTGAGTCCCGCCATCAGTATCAATGCCAGGGTAAATCCGACTCCCGCCCCTAATGCGTACACGATGCTTTGTACAAAGTCATAACCCTTGTTGGTCTGAAACAGGGCCAGGCCCAAAATCGCACAGTTGGTGGTAATCAGTGGCAGGAATATTCCCAGTGCCTTAAAGAGCGCCGGACTCATCTTTTTGATGAACATCTCAACCAACTGTACCGTCGAGGCGATCACTACGATATAGCTGATGAGCTGCAGGAATGGTGCATTAACCATCACTAGCAGGTAGTTGATACCATAGGCACTCATAGAGGCGATCAGCATCACAAATGTGACAGCCCCTCCCATCTTGGTGGCGGTATCCATCTTGCCGGACACACCCATGAAGGGACAAATCCCCAGGAAGTAGGCCAGTACGAAGTTGTTGATCAAACTGGCATTAATGAATATGTATCCTAAAGACTCTGATTCCATGTTATTCTTCTTTTTTAGCCAGGTTAAAAATCCATAACCAGATCGCCAGGGTGAAAAATCCTCCTGCCGGCAGGATCATTACGATCCACTGTTCGAAATTTTCTGAAAATAGGGAAAAACCGAAAATGGTACCGTTCCCCAATATCTCCCGGACTGCACCAAGGCAGGTCAGCGCAAATACAAACCCAAAGCCCATGCCCAGGGCATCCAATACCGATTTACCCAAGGTGTTTTTTGATGCGAAAGCTTCCGCCCGGCTTAGGATCAGGCAATTCACGACGATAAGCGAAATGAACGCTCCTAAACTCTTGTGTAGCTCCACGCTGATCGCCTGGATCGCATAGTCGGTCACCGTCACGAACGTAGCGATGATCAAAATGTATGAAGCGATCCTCACCTGCTTGGGTATAAAATTTCTTAAGGCCGAAACCAGGATGTTGGACATCAGCAATACGAATGTGGTCGCCAGTCCCATGGCAAGGGCGTTCATGGCGGTATTGGATACGGCCAGTACCGGACACATCCCGAGCACTTGTACGAACACAGGATTGTCCTTCCAAAGTCCCTTGATGAATTCATCTGTTGAAGGGTGATCCTTCAGTGAATCGAAGAATCCTTTTTTGGCAGTATGTGAGGAGAAATCACTCATAGGTCAATGCATCCTTGTTTTTGTAAATCAGTGGCACCCAAAACTGTGAGCTGGTTCCAATGGTATTGCCAATGGCTCGGGACGAAATGGTAGCACCCGTAATCGCATCCACCTCCCATGGGTTTTGCTTCATTCCGTTTTTGACCGGGATCACAATGTTTTTGATCTCGTTGTGATCGTTGAGCGAAACATCGAGGGCATCGAAATTGGCCAGGAAAATTGGGTCTTTTTCGATCTTGTCACCCAGCCCTGGTGTTTCCTTGCTTTCCAGCACATAGAAGCCCACTACTGTCTGCTCGGTAGGGTTGTACCCGTACAAAATTCTGATTTTATCAGCATAGCCCTGCCCACTTGCTTCGATGGCCACACCTACCAGTTCATTGCTGGCGTTGTACCCTGCGTAAACTACTTGTTGATTTCCCACTTCCCCTTGAAGCGGTTTGAAGGATTCACCCTCCAATACAAATATTTTCGACTTCTCTGATCCGGGGATCACTCTGAAGACGGCCTTCTCCAATGCTTCAGCCCTGAGTCGTTTCACTCTGGGCAAAGTACCCTCATAGGTTACCACTATGAGTAAGGCGCACATGACCCCAATCCCTACCATGGCCTGTAACATTTTCCAGCTGCTTACGTCAGGGCTCATCTCTATGGTCTTTGCTTCGCTCATGAGGTTTTTACTTTTTTAGTTCCGTAGACTCTAGGCCGGATGAGGTTGTCGATTTGTGGAGAAAGGGCATTTCCGAGCAGGATCGCATACATCACGCCCTCAGGCAAACCACCCCATATCCTGATTACCACGATCAGTATTCCGATCACGGCTCCATACACCACCACGCCCAGCGGAGTGATCGGACTTCCGACCATGTCACTTGCCATAAACACCGCCCCCAGCATCAATCCACCGGAGAAGAGCATAAACATCGGTGACGGGAAGGTCTGGCTATCGACCAGGTACAGTACTCCGCTTACCGCAAATACCGTGGCCAATATCGAAACCGGTATTCTCCAATTCATCATGTTTCTAGCCACCAGGTAGATTCCGCCAAGGAGAATAATGGCCGCACAGGTTTCCCCAGTTGAGCCGCTCACGAGTCCAAGAGCCAAGTCACTAGTTGTAGCCGTGATGCCATCGAACTTGAAAGCCGAAAGTGGTGTGGCTCCTGATACCGAGTCCACAACAGGTTTCATAAATGGTAAGGTCAATATCGAAGAGGAAATTTCAGAAAAGCGATTCTCGGCCATGGCCGGATGCCAGGTAGTGATCGCTACCGGAAAGGCGGCTTGAAGCACTGCACGTCCCACCAATGCCGGATTAAATGCATTGTAGCCCAGTCCTCCAAAAATGAATTTGCCCAACGAAATGGAGATCACTCCTCCGAAGAAGGTCATCCATAAGGGGAAAATGGGAGGCAAGGTCAGCCCGAGCAAGAGCCCAGTGATCACTGCCGACCAATCTCCAACAGTTGATTCTTTTTTCGACCACTTGCACAAGAAGTGCTCGGTGAGTACGCAGGATACTACCGACATTGAAATGACGAGCAGCGCATTCAATCCAAACGAGTAGATGGCAAAACCCGCCACGGGGATGAGGGCGTACACGACGTTGCGCATGATCTGCTCGGTGCTGGTGCCTTTGACCAGGTGCGGTGACGAGCTGATATTTAATATTGTCTTTTCCATCATGCCGATTTTTTTTGTGCGTTGCGTTTTCTCACGATGGACTTGGCCAACCGGAAATACTGTACCAAGGGGATGTGCGAGGGACAGACAAAGCTGCACGAACCACATTCAAAGCAGTCCATCAGGTTGTAGTCCTCAGCCATGGTATCGTAGGATTCAAACTTGGCCAATACGCCCAGCTTCGATGGGGTCAGGGACAACGGACAAGCATCGACACATGCACCACATCGGATACAGGGATAAACCTTGTCAGGCCGACTCACCTGATCCGAATTAAAAACGACAATCCCGGAGGTTCCTTTGGTTATCGAGATATCGAGATTAGAAACAGCCACACCCATCATAGGGCCACCCATATACACCTCGCTGATGTTTTCATCCACTCCTACTTCATCCAATACAAACCGAAGCGGAGTGCCAATTGGAATTCTGTAGTTTCCTTTTTTCTTCACACCCGGCCCGGTGATGGTCACCACGCGCTCCTGGATTCCACGACCGTGGGGCAGCAATCGTCCAATCTCCGCCGTGGTAGCGATGTTTACTGTTACTACATCTACATCAAGGGGCAATCCTCCCGAGGGGACTTCCTTACCCAGCACAGAAGTAATGAGCATTTTCTCAGAGCCTTGAGGATATTTCACCGGTACCACCTTGATCTCAAGCGGCAGGTCACCGGGTTTATGCAGTTCTAAAAAGTCTGCTGCGTCCTGTTTGTTGGCTTCTATGCCAATGATGGCCTTTTTGGCTCCTGTCGCTTTGAGCAAGTAGCGGATACCGAGGTAGATGTCCTGGTTTTGCTCTAGCATGACCCGGTGGTCAGTGGTCAGAAAAGGTTCACATTCGATCCCGTTGATCATCAGTACCTCGCAGTTGCGATCATCCGGTACTTTGAGTTTCACATGAGTGGGAAAAGCCGCCCCTCCCAGCCCAACGATCCCTGCATCCTGGATTCCTTTGAGGATTTCATCGGCAGTGGCCGTTCTATAGTCGATGGGAATCCCCTCAGATACCTGCTGGCCTGAGGACGGAAAAGGTTCTATGTAGATCCCGGGTGACATTTTCCCGGAAATAGTCGGGACATTGGTGATTTTCCTGATCGTCCCTGAGACAGGTGAGTGGATGGGCACTGACACATAGCCGCCAGCTTTAGCCAGCACCTGTCCTCTCTTTACTTCTTGTCCCTCACGGATACATATCTCAGCTGGAGCACCGAGGTGCTGGGCCATGGGCAATATGATCACCGGGGCAAAAGGGAACTGTCGGATGGGTTTCCTATTGGTCTCGTCCTTATGCTCCGGTGGGTGTACCCCATGTTTAAAGGTATTTTTCCTTAGTCCAAACACGTTGCTCGCTCCTCTTTCTTAGTTAAACTTCTCTGCTCTTTTGATCCATTTGTCAATATCCTTGACATTTCGATCGGCAGGCAATCCTGGGTGTATCACACCCGCAGTGCATTTCTCAGCGGCCTTCACGATGTCCATGAATGGCCCTCCATTGGCGTTTTTAATGAAGGCCTTACCATCCTTGTTGTACTCGAAGATTTTGGAATTGATGGCGATACACTCATCGCAGGAGGTACATTCCTCAGTCTCCAGCCATGGTGCTACTGACTCTGCAGCCTGTCCGTTGGTTTGGCCGTTAGTGGCAGGAGCCTCTGAGGCAGCTGATTCTCCGGCTACCAGATCTGCCACTGCTGATCCATCACCACCAGCCATCTTCATCAAGCCCTGAGCAATGTTCTGAACCACTTCTGCACGTACCTTCTTCTCAATGTCAACTTCTTCGACGGTTTCAGTTTTGATTCCTGCTATATCTCTGAGCATGATCCAGAAGTCACGACGCTCTTCGCAAGACTCGACGATCTTCTGGGCGACCATCACTCGGCTGAGCTGTTTTTTCTGATCTACTGCCCAGATGAATGGGAACATTCCTTCTCGTTCGTCTGCATCCATCTCAAGGAATTCGGCCAGCGGAACCATGTTTTCATTCCAGCTGTCTCGTGGTGCCTTACGGAAATGCTTTCTAAATCTGGCCTCAGTGATCGCAAAGTCCGCAAACGTCATGGCGAGTTCCATATGCTTCTCGATTCCGTTTTCGAGGTACTTCAGCTTATAAGTAGGCCATAACTGATCGATCGCCGGGTTACCATCCAAGTCGAAACACTCAGCGGCGGTCTTACCGTTTTCAGGATTGTACTTGAATACCGGATAAGCTCTGGACTCTACGGCCAGTTTCGCCTGGTGATGTCCAAGGTCATCTCCGATACCGTGCTCAGGCTGACAAGAGGTGTACAGGTTGAACAAAGCTGGTCTCTTCGCCATCAAACCATCGATGAATCCTTCGATCATCTGGGTTGAGTTGGAGATAGTGCCTTGCAACACATACGTGTTTCTGTGCGCCATTCCGATCAAGCCGATCTCCTTACGAGGTTCGTCCTTACCCTGGATGGCCTTGCCAAACTGGGCCATATCCGATACCTGACCGATGAAGCCCGAAGTACAAGCCTGACCGCCGGTATTAGAGTACACCTGGGTATCTACCACGATTACTTTTATTGGCTTACCTGAGGCCATCGCTCTGGACAAGTTTTGGAATCCAATGTCATACATCGCTCCGTCACCGCCTACAGCAACTACCGGTGGACATAGATGCCATTCCTCATCAGAGAACTGATGCCAATTGAAGTAGGTGAAAAATTCTTCATGCTCCTTAGGATTGAACTTACCGCCCAATTCCAATTCCGCCATTCGGATGGCTTTGAAACCTTCTGCCATTTTGGACATGTGCCCTTCGAATACCCCCATCGCAAGCGAAGGAGAATCCTGGAACAGATGGTTAGCCCAAGGGAATGGATAAGGGTTGAAAGGATAGGTACTTCCCCAAACAGAGGTACAACCTGTGGCATTCAGCATACCCATTTTGGCACGGCCTCTGCCGTTGGTGCCGTCTGTATATCTCCATTTTAGTTTTTTCAGTTTCGCCAAGAGTTGTGTCACCATTCTGAGCCATTCCTGATCTACAGGTTCGCTGCCCTGTGCAGATTCCAGCTTGCTGGTAATGTCCGCCATGGTCAGATCCTTGTTTTTGGTTCCTTCCACGATTTTGGCCATGGTCTCTGAGTCGCTGATGTCTACATTGCCCATTAGCTTGAGCTGAATGTGTTTCTCCAACCCTGAGATCAATTCATCCAGCTTCTCTACGTGCTTCTTGATGCGTGGCTGCATCAGAGACTCTACTGTTGCTGTAAATAGATGGATCACCGTTTTCTCAGAACAACCCAGGCAAGCTCCATCACTACTCGCCAGTACCTGATAGGCTTCCTTGTTGAGTAGCATGGTGTCCAGTGCTCCTACTTTTTCTTCCAGATCATCGATTCGGTTGAATTTCTCTGGAGTGGTAGGCAGATCAGTCCATAGGTCCCAATTTTTTCTAAGATTAGCAACCGATTCATCTGTCTGAGTGACAATCCTCAAGGCATCGTCATCACATACCTCCACGCATTCCATACAGCCTTTGCATGTGTAAGGGTTCACTGTGATGCTGAACAATCCACCGCTGTTGGCTTGTTTCTTCTCAAGATTGTCATAGTAAGGTTTCGTGATCGCAAATTTGAAATCACCAAGCTCTTCCTTGAACCAATCGAATTCTTTTTCCAAGGCCTGTGCTGTTCCGTTGGCCCCTTTGATCGTTTGTCGGATCGCTTCATCGATATGATCTCCGAGAGGGCTTCCTTTGGCGTCATTGATGAGGTTTCTTAGGTTTGATTCTACTTTCCTGACGGCTCCCTGTAGATGCTCTATCTTGCCGTGATTTTTCTTCACTCTTTTTACAACAGTGTCCATCACATCGCTGATGTCGCTGACCAATCCTGGGATGGCCGTATCAGGGCAGACGGTGTAGCAGCTACCGCAGGCCGTACAGTTTTCAGGAACAAACTCAGGGTGCTCAAATCGAATACCCGTCATATCTCTGAAAAGAGAAGAAACAGCAGGCATCGCGCTCAATCCAATGAACGGATCGGTGATGTTGTCATTACCCATACCTCGAGCGTAGAAGTTACCAGTTTGCTCCCAGAAGCGGTGAATGTCGCTAAGCGCTGATTCACTCTTCGGTGCGGTTTTGAGCATCACCGGAAGGGCTGGCTCGTCATTGATGATGTCGGCTTTTGCCTTGTCGGTAATGACCTCTTTTTCGGTGATTTCATGGATTTCATCAAATCCACGTTTCACCACCCTCATGTTGTCATCCACGACCCTCTGGCCTTTGGCACCAAACTTATGCTGTAGCTGGTCTTCAATGGCTTTGAGTAGTTTTCCTTCATCAAGACCTGTTTGAGCCATGACCGGAGAGGCCGCAAAGAACGCACCCTGGAAGGCGATACCCTGCATCCTAAGTTGGAGTTCTGGGTTGGTCGCTTCCTCACGGGCGATCTTAAATCCATCTATATAGAAGATTCGAATGTTCTTTTCGATGATCATTTTCTGATAATGCTTGGGTATGCTCGCCCAGACTTTTTCAGGAGAATCCTGATCACTCTGGATGATGAATACCCCACCGTCTTTCAGCCCGGCAAGGGCATTGGTGTGCTTGAATACGTTTGGATCCGGAGAAAGAACCACGTCTACATAGAAGTACTCGCAGTTGATACGAATGGGCTCTGGAGCGGCAC
This sequence comes from Reichenbachiella sp., assembly GCA_965222305.1. Lineage (GTDB taxonomy): Bacteria > Bacteroidota > Bacteroidia > Cytophagales > Cyclobacteriaceae > Reichenbachiella. The sequence continues at coordinate 5,233,482 of OZ244943.1, read as the reverse complement.
TGAGGTAGTAAGTCGTGGGTTGTCCCTTTTTCTCAGATCCATATTTTGGATTCGCTTTTATATGATATCCCAGCAAATCAAAGAGGGTCATGGCCAGGTTTTTACCGGTAGTGATGGCTCCCCATCCACCTACAGAGTGGAAGCGTACCGTGATGGCTCCGTCTGGCATGAGGTTCGGGTTTTCAGAACCATGAACCGCCAGCTCTTTTACATTGGGATAGGCATCCTGCACAGTATCCTGATAGATCTGCTGCTTGGGTGTAAATGCTTTTTCTCTTATGAAATCAATGGAGAGATAGAATAGCTTTTTCTTGGCTCCGTCAGGAAGCATATTTTCTACAGCACCGATTAGGCCTTCAGGCTGAAGGTCACGGCTACCCATACCGAATGAAGCCGAGTACAATGGAGGCATATCGCCTGCTTTGTAGGTCTCAAACTCTGGGTGCGGCTTGGTTTTACCCGCTGCTCCGTTTTCTACGGATTTGATCAAAGAAGAACGAATCTCTCGGATCATAGGAAGGTCAGATGCCAATGGCTGATCTACCCTTTCCATCACCACCACGCCTTTTCTTCCTTTTAATACTTTGGCGATCAAATCTCCGGGGAATGGGCGGTACATGGTGAGGTTCACCACACCGATCTTCAACCCTCGGGTTTCACGCAAGTAGTCAACTACTACTTCTGCACTAGGGATGACACTTCCTTGTCCTACAATCAGGTAGTCAGCGTCTTCCACTTTATAGTTCATAACCCGTTCGTATCGACGACCCGTCAATGCTTCGAATTCCGCGAAAGCGTCTTCCGTCAATTCCTTAATATGATCAAAGAAGAAGGGTCGCTGAGCAGCGACACTTTGCATGTAAGAATCCTGGTTTTGTACCAAACCTACCATCATGGGGTTATCCACGTCCCAGATTTCAGGGATTCTGCGTCTGGTGTCACCATAGATGATTTTCTGTGCGGGGGTAGGTGTATCGATGATGTCATCAGGCCTTCCCAAAAATTCTTCAATCAGTTCCCGCTCAGGGATCATCAGGGATTCTATCAGGTGGGTGGTCAGGAATCCGTCTTGTGCAATGATACCGGGCGTGAGGGCCATCTCTGCAATCCTATGGGCAATGATGTTGAGATCGGCTACCTGCTGGGCATTTTTCGCAAACATTTGGAAAAATCCTGTGTCATCTACGGCATGGTAATCATCATGACCTGCGTGCACATTGAGTGTGGACTTGGTCATGGCACGGGCACCTATATTAAGGACATAGGTGAGGCGCTTGCCGACCGCTGCGTACAGAGACTCATGCATGTAGGCTATCCCCTGTCCGGAGGAGAAGTTAGATGCACGAAGGCCTGTCATCGACAGACCGGCTGTCACCGCTGCGGCTGCATGCTCACCCTCCGGCTCTATGAAAATAAGCGGCCGACCTGATATATTAATATGGCCTTTGGCGGTCTCTTCGGCCCAATACTCACCCATCTGGGTCGAGGGGGTGATGGGATATGCTCCTGCTGCATCAGTTGATTCTCGCTCGCACATGATGGCGGCGGTGTTGCCATCCAAGGCCACCCTGGTACCTGGATATTTGACGTCTGTTTTTTTATTGCCCATTGTTTTAATGTTTTATTTCCGAATAAGGAATTGAGATCTATATAATAGGAGGTTGGTCAAAGGTTTTGGTCCTTTGCTCGAAAAGTGTGCATCTAATGATAAGCTCGTGCAATGCATCAAGCATCCCCGACGAGTTGGCGGGTTTGATCGGCAAGCGATAAGTAGCGCCTTACCGTCTTCACATCCATAAAGACATTCTCCTTTTCCTCAGTGTTGTACATGAGGTCGAGATTGAGATTATGAAACTCTGCGTTGATTTCTTTGCAGTGTGAAAGCATGGTTTCCAGCGACATGGAGGCGTGTACATCCAAGCCGTTTTTCATCAGGTATCCGGTCAAGTATTTATTGACCGCTTTGTAGGCTCCACGGCACACACTATATGGCACTACATCTTCTTCTGGTCGTGAATATTCCTCTTGTGCGTTGTGGTACAGCTCCTCTGCCTGATCGTAGGTCGTCTTAGTCTTGAGATCATTCATGGCTCTTTATTTTGTTGAGTATAAGACACTTCCGCGCCTTTCGAATATCAATTTATGGATATACAATTGTGCAGTTTATGAGAATGGTCAACAGAGAATATGATTTGCATCAAAGCAGGCCTGGAAGGTGTTATAAAGGCAAAATGGACGTCAGCTATACGTCAAGGCCTATTATTTAGAATTGTTCTACAAAACATGAACTAGAATTGCTAAATTGTATTCGGCCTCAAACCTAACCTGCCATGAAATCCTACTTAGTCGTATTTCTTCTTGTCCTTTTCTGCTTTTCAGCGAAACCTCAAAGTGCTCTTGACAGTCTCGATTTAGACCTGACGAAAGCAGAGAACGATTCCATCTTTATGCAGACTATAGCCAGTGACACATCCACAGTCAGACGACCAATTGCAGACTCTGTGAGGAGACCGTCCTATCATTATGCCAGCTGGGAAGTTGGAGTTGGACATGGGTTGGAAGAGTTTGGGAGTCTGGTGCCATATGTCATGTTTCAAACCCATGTGGATTGGGTGTTCACGCCTTTTCCGGAGGATCATATCGTGGGCCTGGGAGCGCAAATTGGGCTTACCCTGTTAGCCAGCAAAGATCATGACGTACCTGGAGGGGTCATTGAGACCCGATCGAACCTAATTGATATATGTTTATTAGGGCGATTGCATATTCCTATCAAAAGCAAAGTGAGGCCATTTTTTGACGCGGTCTATGGTGTAGGGATTTCTTACACGCACTCGAACCTGAAAATTATAGATAGGGCAAACCTGTTTGAATCGTTTTTGGGGCAGGAAGACAGAGAGATCAATGAGACAGTTGGGGAGTTTAGCAACAGCCAGGCTCTGTATGGAATTGGAGGTGGAATAGAAGTAAACAAAAGGTGGTTTGTTCATTTTAGAATGTATTACGGAGGAGTAATGGAGTTTGTGAATAAAGATGGGATTTCACTCAATGACCATGGGAATATTGTATATGCTGAAAACCCGGCCAGGGTCAAATTCTATACATTTGGGCTGGGAGTCAACTTTCACAATATTTTACGTCAATAATGAAAAATAAAAAACTAGAACAAACCTACGGAGCGTCCATCGCTCTCGGAATTGGTATCGGAACAGCCCTCGGAGTGGCTATGGGCAATATTGCGATTGGCGTTGCCCTTGGTGCCGGACTTGGAGGTGCTTTTTTTGCAATTCAGGCAGGTAAGAATAAAAAGGGTGATACCGATTCAGGTTCGTAAGATACAGATCCGACTATCCGGCCTAATCACTCCAAAATAATAGTCCGCTTTTCCTCTGCGCTCCTTTTTGCTGCATCCAATATTTCCATGACGATCATGTTGTTTTCAAGTGAAGATAAATCACTCGATGAAACATTGATCTCCCCTTTGATCACTGCCACGAAATAAGAGAAAGGATCGTCGTAGGGAGCTTCTCGTTCTTCCAGCTTAAAGACGTCTTCATCAAATCCGTCATAACCTTCAGAAATCCTGACACGCAGATCGTTTCGATTGTGGGAATATATCACCCCATCGGTGCCGTAGATTTCCATGTCCTTGCGACCAATGGGCCAGTTCCATGAGGCCTGCACAATGGCATTTGAAGTGCCGTAGTCCAGGATAACTATCGCCTCATCATCCACCCTGGGATTGTTTTCCTTTTGTAATTGCTGGGTAATGGCTGTGACACTAATAGGTTTCTTTCCATCCATCAGCCAGGTCATAAGGTTCGCTCCGTAGCATCCAAAGTCTACAATTGCTCCGCCTCCATTGAGCTTAGGATCGGTCAGCCAGTTTAGAAATTCTTCATTCACACCGATGCGCTTAGGTCCCTTGTGACCATCACGAATGATCACCTTTCGGATAGGCCCGATGACTGAATCCACTCTAAGCAATTCATAAGCCCAATGATTGGTAGGATACCAGGTCGTCTCATAGTTGGTGAGCAGATGAATCCCATGCTTTTCTGCCAGTCGATTCATCTCAAGGGCATGTTCCATACTTACCGCCAGCGGCTTCTCCACCATCACATGAATGCCCCTGGGCGCAAAGAACTGCACCACGCTCAAATGAGCGTAAATCGTACCGAAGGCAGTCACTGCATCCAACTTCTCTACTTTGACCAGTTCTTCCATGGTACCATAAATCTTGTCCATAGAAAAATCATATTGATCGGCGTATCGCTGTGCCAGAGCACGATCGGTTTCTACAATGCCGGCGATTTTAAAGTCACCTCTCTTTTCACTATTAAAAATCCAATGGACGTGCGTGTGGGTCAACCCGATTACTCCAATCTTGATCGCATCCTGTGCGATCGAATTATACATCAGTAAAGAAAGGAGTAGAAAGAGAAGGACTTTTTTCATGGGCGCGATGTTGTTGTACTAAAGTTAGGAAATATTGAGGTTCTCAAGAGGTTCGTGAGGACACGAACCTGGGAACAGGCTTTACTAAAAATCAGCAGTCTTATTTATTTCTCACCTTATCCCCTTTGATCGGAGAGTAGTTCGTTTCTGTCTTTCCGTTGACCAAAATTTCCTCGAAAAAGCACTTTGCACCGACGGCCTTGTTCATGTCCTCTTCATTTTGAATATGGAAATGGAGGTGGGCTTCCGAGGAATTGCCTGAGTTGCCACACAAACCCAGCAGTTCGCCGCTCTTTACTTTTTGCCCCGGCTTCACCACTATAGAGTACTGCTTAAAATGTGCAAATAACAGGTACTCATTGTTGGCTGTCTTAAGGATCACCGTATTCCCCGGCACATAGATCGGATTGAGCTCACCCGGTGTATTGTCTTTGATCCCATCTACGACCAGCACAACTTCCGCATCGCAAGGAGCGATCAGTTCTTTCCCAAAAGCATAGTAGTCTTCGTTGGACTTCCCGTCAGTTTTAAATGATTTACCTTCGTCATCGGTGATAATCATATCAAAAGCGCCTTTCTGGGCCCGGTTTTTTATGTGATAGTTTTGCTCCTCGGTATCACCACCCCAAAACACCGTCCATTCCTCCTTAAAAGGCAGCATTAGCTTGGTAACATTTTTCTCAAGCTTAGGTGTACCGCTTGCCACATAGGGCTTCACAAAAAGGCCGTTGATTTTACCGGAATTGTCGAGGGAAATATTGACTGCAAATGTCCCTCGCTCAAACTTCGTGACATAGACACCATAGCTGCCATTGGCATAACCATCAAAACTTCTGCTTACTATTTTACCGGCCTGACTATACAGACCACTTAGGAAAGCCGTGGTTTTGTCAACGGGCAGAGCAGCCTGCATGTCTGGTGAGAAGAGATGGAATATCTTCTGAAACTGCTTTTTATTGAAGTACTCTTCAAATTGTGCGGAAACGGATTTATAGGATTCTTTTTCTACTTGTCCGAAGCTCAACAAAGGAGCAAGCAAAAGGATTAGCATTGGTTTATTCATAGGGTAATTGATTGAATAGATCTTTTTTAAAAGTATCACGAAGGTAGTGAAACCGGATCTGAAAATTTGGAATGTCGCTCAGCACCGCTTAATTAATCGTTCCTGAAGTCTATAATTGGTAAACCGTCTATATATAGCTATTTTGGCCCAGCAGATTTTCATGACTTATTTCACCTAACAGATAAACCTATGAGATTTTCCGCAGTATTAGTTCTTCTTTGTTCGACTTTATCCGCCCAAATCAAAGCACAAGATTTCAACAAGGTCTGGGAAGTCAAAACTGGAGTCAACATTTCTAAAGATGTTTCCTTTGACGAAGAATATAATAGCAGTACTGGACTTGTCAATCTTCCATTTTTTGGCATAACCCATTACTCAAAGGCCAATGAAAAAATGTGGCTGGCCATTGGAGTAGAGTATCTCAAGATTGGTGACACCTACAACTATTATACCGGTATAAATAGGCAACGCACAGATGTGGATATCTATGTAAGAACGTTAAAAGTACCCTTTGCATTGACTTTTTTCAATCCTTCCAAGGAATCTGTATCCCCATTTTTTAAAATAGGCCCATCATTTGACTTTATATTAGGACAATCTATTATTGAGCCGGATGATCCTCTCAATAATCCAGATGGATTTCGTGAAAACATTGATCAGGGTAGCGTCGACCTTCCAGTAAATTTATGTTTTCATGCTTCTGTCGGCCTATTATTGAACTCAAACAACACTCATCTATCAATAGAAACAAGGTACACTAGATTTATAACAAAGTTCTTTCCTAATTCTACCTTTCAATCGTTTGATGTTAGCCTGGGGTTGTGGTTTGGGAAGAAATAGGAAATCCTTAATTAAAAAAGCTACTGCCTTTTAACAGGCCAAACGGAAAACAAAAACCCTGTCCGGATTTTCCATCGAAATGGATTGATCCGGACAGGGTTTAACATGAGACAGGCTGTCTTAAAAGCTGACAATTTAAATCGGCTGAATATTACTCAGCACTGATCTCAACGGTGCGCTGGATAAATCCAGTGAGCGCTTCGCCCTCAAGCATTCCCTGAGACAGCAGTGCCAGATCATACGCCTGACGAGCCAACTTCTCTTTGTTTTCCTGCTTTTTGGACTTAAGTATTTTCGAGACGATCGGATGGTTGGCATTGACCGACACATTGTACTGGTCAGGCATGTCTCCCATCATCATCATACCGCCCCCGCCGTACTTTTGCATATCCTTCATGCGTCGCATAAATTCCGGCATGGTCGCGATAACAGGCATCTCATCCGCCGCCAGCGACTCAACAGATACGGTAGAGTTCTTGTCGTTGATCGCAGCTTCGAATATCTCCTTCACTTTCTCTTTTTCGCTATCGCTCAATACAGATTCTTGCGTCTCTCCTTTGTCGATCAATCGATCTGCAGTCTCTGCATCTACCCGCTTCAGTTGTGTTTTCTCTAGCTTGTGCTCAAGCGTGCCGATGAAGTGTGTATCCAGAGGCCCGTCCATTTGGAGCACGTCGTAGGACTTGTTTTTGATCGATTGAATGAAGGCGTGTTGCTTCTTAGGCTCTGTCGCATAGACATAAACCAGATTGTCGTCCTTATCCTTTTGCAGGGCCGATACTTTTTCCTTGTACTCATCCAGAGTGTAGAACTCATTGTCTACGTTCTGCAACAGCGCAAAATCTTTGGCCTTGTCGTAAAACTTCTCGTCACTGAGCATTCCGTATTTCACGAATACACCCACGTCCGACCACTTGCTTTCAAACTCTTTGCGATCCTTTCTGTAAAGGTCGTTGAGTTTGTCGGCTACCTTTTTAGTGATGTAGGTATTGATCTTTTTCACGTTCGTGTCTGACTGCAGGAAGCTCCTCGACACGTTGAGCGGGATATCCGGTGAGTCGATCACCCCGTGCAGCAGCATCAAAAACTCGGGCACTACGTCTTTGACCTCATCGGTGATAAATACCTGTCGGGAGTAGAGCTGAATTTTGTTTTTCTGCATTTCCATCTCGTTCTTAATCTTGGGGAAATACAGAACTCCGGTCAGATTAAACGGATAATCCACGTTGAGGTGGATCCAGAAAAGCGGCTCCTCAGCAAATGGATATAGCTGTCTGTAGAAGTCCAGGTAATCCTCGTCCTTCAGATCAGAAGGAGACTTGGTCCATAGTGGGTTGGTGGTATTGACAATGTTGTCAACCTTTACGGTTTTGTACTTTGGCTTGTCATCCTTGTCTTTACCGTCTTCTACGCTTTCGTCTTTCTGACCAAACTTGATCTCTACTGGTAAAAACTTGCAGTATTTGTCCAGAATACCCTGGATACGAGCCTGGTTGGCAAATTCCTTCGCATCCTCTTCATTGAGGTGCAAAATAATGTCGGTACCTCTCTCCTTTCTCTTGCCGCTCTTGATTTCAAATTCAGTGCTACCATCGCAAGTCCAGTGGGCAGGCTCAGCACCTTCCTGGTGTGAGAGTGACTGGATCTCCACCTTGTCAGCCACCATAAAGGCAGAGTAGAATCCCAAACCAAAGTGTCCGATGATCTGCTGCTCATCTCCTTTGTCCTTGTATTTTTCTACAAACTCCGTAGCACCCGAAAATGCGATCTGGTTGATGTATTTTTTGATATCTTCGGCTGTCATACCGACACCCTTATCACTGATTGTGATGGTTTTCTTTTTTTCGTCGAAGCTGACCTCTACCGTCAGGTCTCCCAGCTCGCCCTTGTACTCACCCAGGCCGCTGAGTTGTTTTAGTTTTTGCGTTGCATCCACAGCGTTGGACACCAGCTCCCTCAGGAATATCTCATGGTCTGAGTAGAGGAACTTTTTGATGATAGGAAAAATATTCTCGGTATGGATCGAAATGTTTCCGGTCTCTTTCATTTTATCTGTCTGCTTTAGTTCTTACAAAATTCCCTTCACATCGGAAGGATCTCATTTGCTCCATGCCTATCAAATGCCATTCCAATCGTATTTTGAGACAATTACAGGACAGGATGTCAGAAAAGGGTAAAATTTGGCAGGGAGATGAAATTTGAATGCGCTCAGCACATAAAAAAACTATCCGCCCAACGGACGGATAGTTATCAAAAACTCCAAAATCAACTTAATCTTTAATCCCAGGGCACCGAAGGTGATGGATAGTACTGTATTCCCTGGTATTTCAACCTTTGGGCATGTCGGCCCAGTCGTATCTTGTATCCATTCCAGTCACGATGCTCCTGCGCACTCCAGCCGATCTCTGCATATCCCATGATCCGCGGAAAGGCCAGGTACGATAGGTCGTCCCTGTTTTCTACAAACTCCGTCCATAGGGGCGCTTCGATGCCCAGGATCTGGCTTTCACTAATAGACAAATGAATCGTAGTGGGATCCCATTTGTAGCCGGCATCCACTTCGATCAGGGCAGCCCAGTCATTTCCAATTCTACTTGCGGAATCATACTTCATATCCAGATAGGCACGAGCAGCGGGAGAGACAATAATCTTGTTTTGCTGCGTAGCTCCAAGCTCTATTGTTTTCTCATTTGTGTTCCAGTACTGGACGACTACCGCCTCGTCCAGCTGCACATGCCCTATTTCCTCCCAACCGATCATCGTCTTGCCATATTTAGCGACCATCGGCTGTACCCGATCAAAAAACCGGATGTAGTCTTCCTTGTCCGTGACGTGTGATTCATCCCCTCCCAGATGCAGGTACGGGCCTGGCGTCATAGCTGCCAACTCCCTCACCACATCGTCGACAAACTGATAGACAATTTCCTTGTCCATGCAAAGGGTGCTAAAACCGACGGCCACCCCTGTGTAGGGCTTGGGGCCAATCTCTTCCCCAGTGGATTCGATTTTAGTAGGGTACTTGTTTCCGCAGTTGAGCTCGGGGTAAGACACCAATGCCGCAAAAGTGTGCCCAGGCATGTCCACTTCGGGAATAATGGTGATGTACCGGTCTGAAGCATATTGCACAATCTCCCGATAGTCCTCCTGAGTATAGTATCCCCCAGCACCTCCACCTACCTTAGTAGAACCTCCCACGGTGGTTAGTTTGGGCCAGGACTTGATCTCGATACGCCAGCCCTGGTCGTCGGATAGATGAAGGTGGAGATGGTTTATCTTGAGAGCCGCCAGCCTGTCGATATACCACTTCACATCCTCCACAGAAAAGAAATGCCTCGACACATCGAGCATCGCACTTCTGAATTCATATCTTGGAAAGTCTATAATCTGGCCTGTAGCGATTGTCCAGGGCCCTTGAGTCACTGCATCTCTTTCGATTTCTGCTGGTAGTACTTGTCTTAGGGTCTGCACGCCCCTGAATACCCCTTCTGGTGTATTGGCACTGAGCTCCACCATGGATTCGCCAATGTCAAGTCGGTATCCTTCCTGACCAAATTGATCGTCTTTCTGACCGGCCATAAGGTAAATCCCCTTATTTGGTTTTTCATTTACCACTTTGGTCTTAACATCATATCCGGTGGCTCGGTTCAGAATACTCTGCAAGTAGGTAGCGCTCTTTTGCAAATCTCCACTTTGAGCAGAATAGGCAATGGTCATGTTGTCCGACAGCTCAAACTGTCCCCCTGACGCTACTACTTGTACCGGCTTAGGTATCACTGCATTGTCGGCCAGGTCTGTTTTGATTTGCTCATCGCAAGACATCACCACCACACTCAATATCAAAATCCACCGCATCGTTTCTCTGCTTCATGCATGCTCCTCCGAAAATAACTTTCTATAAATAGTTGCTGCTATTTATTCGCCAGACGGCAGGGAAAATGGGCTGGGTGGAGGAGTGGAATTATTGGACGTGACTTATAACCCACCCCTTCCCCTCCAGGGAGGGGAGTGTTGGAATCTTATAAGGTTTTGTTTCAAACTCGCATTATATTAGAACCCCTAAACCCTGTAAACTATGAAAAACCATCAATTTGTCTTCCTGTCCTTTACCTTCCTTGCAGTCCTTTCTGCATGTCAAAATCAGACGGCCGAAATGTCTTCACTTCCCAGCCAGGTGTTTTCATTGGATTCAACGGCTACCCTGGAAGAAAACTTTGGAACTGTCACGCTTTATGTCGCCGGTGAGGAGTCGACCTATGGCACCAAGGATGTGACCACCGGCATCATCACCGTCAAACCCAACGACGAAGTTCACCCTCCTCACACCCATGTCGAGGAAGAGTACCTGCTGATCACCAAAGGTTCCGGAATTTGGCATCTGAATAGCAAGGAATTCCCGGCGAAAAGGGGCGACCTGCTATACGCTGCCCCATGGGATGTACACGGCATATTTAACTCTGACACCACCGAAATGGAGTTTTATTTTGTGAAGTGGAACAATAAAGGAGTAGAGCTGCCGAAGGAAAAATAACAAGTGCCGGAACTGCTATCGCACTTACACTTCACTCCAAAATCGAGAAATGATTTTATTTTTGATTCAACAGAATCTGTAAACACAATTACCAATATGAAAATCTATTACCCAATCCTTTTACTCATTATCCTCGTTGGCTGCAGTGGTGAAAAATCCGGACAGGCACAAACAGCGGGTACTCCCGATCCATCGAAGAAAACGGTGGACAAAACAGACCCAGTACTTATTAAGGGCGAACAGGTCTTCAAGTCCTACTGCATGGCCTGCCATATGAGCAAGGGCGAAGGCATCCCCAACCTTAACCCACCTCTGACCCGCACAAAGTACACCCTGGGTGACAAAAAGGTGATGATCGAGATCGTAATCAAAGGCCTGGAAGGAGAGATCGAGGTGCTGGATAAAAAATACAACAGCTTCATGACGCCCTTTGGATTCTTGTCTGACGAGGACATCGCTGCGGTGACGACCTACGTACGATCCAACTTCGGCAATGATGCGGATGGGGTGAGCCCCGAGGATGTGGCTGCGGTGAGGGAGTCTTTGAAAGAATAGCAACAATACTCGAGCGCATTACGCTGCGCTAAATACGCTCGAAATTTATCCCTTGGAACTTCGGCATCATGTCGCTCTTCAAAAAATATTCGCTATTATTAAATTAGGATAGCGAATCATGAAAATTACAAGACTAATATCCGCAGCCCTGATACCGATACTCTTCTCTTGTGTGCCGGATAGCGAAATAACAGACTTTGAGAAGTTCACTGGCCGATGGGGACTTCATATTGTAGAAACTAAATCAGATTCCCTTGCTGCCTGGACACCTCGCGGTGGCAACTATCAAAACCGTCAGGGCTTTATCCTCTACGATGGCATGGGTGGTATGGGGGTGCACCATGTGACCGAGGATTACGAAAAATATGAATTTGAGGGGAAAGGCAGCCTGAACAGCCTGACCCGCAAGGACCTGCGACATCTGGCCGACAACTTTGTTTACTTCGGAAAGTACAGGGTCATAGATTCGCTTGGCATCATCGAGCATCACATCGAGTCCGCCAACTTTCAGCAAATGTGGGGCAGCGTCGCCAAACGAAAGTACCAGTTCAGCGGAGACACCCTGATACTCTCACCCATCAAACCCGCCTATCCTAAAACCAGGCTAAAGTGGATTAGGTTGGTGGATATGTAGGGAGTTATGTTCTCAAGTCAGACGGGTTCTTCTTTTTTGGCTTCACCCAACGACAAATACCGGGAAAGCAAAAAATCCATATCTTCGTCGGGTTGACTTTAGCACCATGAAACTAAGCAGATCCCAAGCAGAGTTTTTGTCCGGTATGATTGAGTATTGGAAAAACAACGACCACCTGGACGAAACCACTGCCAACAAGCTAAAGGCGTCCTACTCGATTAGGAAGTTTGATTGGAAGAAGCTGGCTGAGTATTCCCTTTGGATCGCTGTCTCATTTGGCATTATCTCAATCGGTGTAATCCTGGCCGATGACTTCTTCCTTGATCTGATTGACAGACTCTACGAAAGCTCTGACCTGGGGATTAGCATCACGCTTGCTACCCTTGCTGCCGGCACTTACTTCCTGGGGCTCAGGGGACGCAAAAGGAATCCACACAAAATGATCACCAATGAGACCCTGCTGTTTCTGGGTGTTGTATTCACTGCGGGAGCGATAACCTATTTGGGGAAAGCATTTGACACGGGCAGTGGGCACTTTTCCCTGATTTTCTTACTATCAACAGTCGTATATGCCCTACTGGCCACACTTTTCCGATCTACGATGGTTTGGGTGTTTGCGATACTATGCCTGGGCATCTGGTTTGGGACAGAGTCAGGGTACATCACCGGGTGGAATTCCTACTTCTGGGGCATGAACTATCCAATGAGGTTTGTGGTATTTGGTGCGATGCTCACTGCTTTGAGTTTTTTGCTCAACTACATATCTAAGTTGAAACTATTCTTTCAACCCACCTATGTCATGGGGCTCCTCTATCTGTTTGTTTCCCTCTGGCTCCTGTCGATTTTCGGCAACTACGGGGACTTGGATTCCTGGAGTGATTCAAAACAAATCGAACAACTACCCTGGGTCATTTTACTTGGTTTGACCTCTATAGGTGCAATATTTTATGGACTGAAGCAAGACGACTCCTTCTCAAGAAGCTTCGGGGTTGTGTTTTTGTTATTCAACCTCTACACCCGATACGTTGAGTACCTGTGGGACTCCATGCACAAGGCCTTATTCTTTATGGTGCTGGCGATTACTTTTTGGTTAATTGGGAGAAAGGCCGAATCCATCTGGAGTTTGGAATTCATTACAGGTAAAAAGACTAAGAAATCAGATTCAGGGGAATGATTTCACGCAGCTTACGGCTCGCGTTGAACGCTGTGGAAACACATGACTGGTCAAACTACTTCACCCCCTCTTTCAATCCCCTGGCGATCTTGAAGAAAAGGTTGGGTGCAAACCGCATGACATAAATTCCCAGGATTTCGCGGAAGCCGCCAATGTAGACTTCTTTCTTTTTGGCAGCGATCTTTTTCAGAGCTTTGGATACAAACTCATCTACGGACATCCCTCCGGCGATCTTGTCATCGGTCACTTCGTTTTTACTGCCATCACCTAGAAGAGCATTTTTGGAGAGGTTGGTGCGAATGTATCCGGGGCAAATAATTGTGATGTCAATGTTGTCATCATCATGCTCCGCACGCAGAGCATCGAAGTAGCCATGAAGGGCATGCTTGGAAGCAGCATAGCCGGTGCGTGAAGGTATTCCGATCTTACCAATCACACTGGAGATCACCACCTGATGACCGGATTTTTTATCGACCATATTAGGCATTACCGCACTTGAAAGCTCGGCGGTACCGAGGAAGTTGACCTCCATCAGATTGCGGATCACGGACATGTCCGTATCGGCCGCCATGCTACGTTGGCTCATTCCACCACAGTGGAAGACCATATCCACACTGCCGTATTTTGAGAGCACCGCTTCGGCCGTTTTTCTGATTCCCTGTGCATCTGCCAAGTCCATGGGGCGGCAGTCGATCTCTGCCGGATGAGATTCGTTTTGTTTCTTGACCCGCTCTAGTTCTTCCACTCGTCGCGCTGAAATGATTAACCGACATGGAATCTTGCTGAGGTGGTCTACAAATCCCTCTCCGATCCCGCTGGATGCCCCTGTGATCCAGAGAGTCTTATTTTCAAAGTATCCTTTCACTGCTCCTTTTTATATACTACAAAGTCAAATGAATAAATATGGCGCTCATCAGCGGGATGGTTTTTTCGAGAAGACTCGACCCACTCCGATCCCAGCTCAGGAAAAAACACTTCCCCATTATCTATATGTGCCTCGATCTCTGTGAGGTACACCTCATCCGCCAGATCCAGCCCCAATTCATAAATCTGACCACCGCCAATAATGAACAGCAAATCCTCACCATTGGCCCGGGCCAGCTCCACTGCCGCTTCCATCGATCCCACCACGCTGCATCCCTCAGCCTCATAATCCGCCTGTCGTGTCACCACGATATTGGTGCGATTGGGTAGGGGCCGGTATTTCGGAGGCAGGGACTCATAGTTTTTCCTACCCATGATCACCGTCCTACCCAGGGTGGTATTCATAAAATACTTCATATCATCCGGCAGGTGCCACGGAAGGTCGTTGTTGATGCCAATCACCCGATTGGTAGACATAGCCGCTATCAGCGCAATCTTCATGTGTTAAAATTATATCCCCTCAAAAAATCCTCTATCGCCATTCTTTTTTTTCCCTGCATCTGGAGTTCCAAAATATCCAAAGCGCCATGGGCAGTTTTTACAGACAGGTGGGTTTTGTTGTCCGTTTCTATTGCTCCGGCACCCAGTCCATCCAATGAGCGCACTGATACCCTTGTGCTAAATACCTTGAACACTTTACCGTCCAACTCCGTCCAGGCAGCAGGATAAGGTGCCAGTCCTCTCACAAAATTTCGTATGGTCTCGGCTGGTTGATCCCAGCTGATCTCACAAGTTTCCTTGAATATCTTCGGCGCAGACTTCAACTCGCCCGACTCATCCTGTGGCCGGATTTGGGCCGTCCCCGCTTCAATTTTCTTCACGGTCTCCAGCACTAGCTTGGCTCCGTTGTTCATCAGGCGTTCATACACATCCCCTGCCGTATCGCTTTCGCCAATAGGCTCCCTGATCTGGTCAATGATATTACCTGTATCAATCTCATGCTTGAGGAAAAACGTAGTAGCACCCGTTTCTTTTTCTCCATTGATCACAGCCCAGTTGATAGGTGCTGCGCCACGGTACTGAGGCAACAGAGAAGCGTGGAGATTGAATGTACCCTTCAGCGGCATGCTCCAAACGGCCTCCGGCAGCATACGAAAAGCCACCACTATCTGTAGGTCTGCATTCAGGGATTTTAGTTCGTCCTGAAACTCCGGAGATTTAAGATTGGTGGGTTGTAAAATTCTAAGCCCCTGGGATTCGGCGTATTCCTTTACAGGCGTACCCTGCATCACTTTGCCCCGGCCTTTAGGCTTGTCCGGCGCCGTGATGACTCCTACGATATCATAGCCATTTTCATGAAGAATTTGCAAGCTGGGCACCGCAAACTCCGGTGTACCCATAAACACTATTTTCATAGAACAACCCGTGGATTAAAAAAGAATGCGAAGTTAAGAAGTAATGGATTGGTTTGCCAACGTTTCGACCTGTCAGGATGAAGGCAGAGGTTCTTTGGCAATTTTATCAATCATATCCGTGGTTCGGGTCTCACGACCCCCCTTTACACAATCACCTATTTCTCTTGATCCGGCTAGCTAGTTTGATTTTTGGATTGGTCACAAACTGAAAAATCACATTGAGCCATGACTTGTGTGCAAATAGTTCATCGTAATATTCCGGGGCCATCTTTTTCAATGCCGGCAGTCGGGTTCCCGGAATGTTTGGAAAATCATGGTGCTCATTGTGGTAACCCACGTTGAGTGAAAAGACATTTAGAGGCCCGTAGTAAGAGTAGGTCTCCTGGCCTTCCTTAAACACGTAGTGTTCTGCAATGAAATGCGCCGCAAGTGGATGGATACTTCCTCCAAGAAAAATACAAGCCAATAGGTACAGCTCTGCATCACCCCCTACAAAGTACCCATAGGCAACCATGGCAGCGATCTGAAATACAATATTGATTTTGTGCCATTTCTCCAGTCGGATCGGGAATACGAACATGGGTCGGAAGGCGTAGAACAAAATCTGGTTCACCGCCCAAAGGAACTTCCCAATCACTCCTCGGAATATTTTGGCCTCTGTCTCAGTCGGCAGGTCGGTATCGTGCTTTTCGTGTCCTTGCTCCCAGTGGTGCATCAAGTGATACGTGCGGAAGGATATGGCATAAGGCAACACAATAGGAATGTTGGCGATGATGGACAGCCAGTAGTTGGCCGTTTTATTTTTGAAGGCCAGGTCGTGGCTCAGCTCATGAATTGCCAGGAATATGGTATGACTCACCGAAGCCCCTACGAAATAGGCAAACGCCAGGTACCAATACCACGGCCACTCAGCGATAAACGGCGCAGTGATCAGCTGAAAAGCCACCATGGCGAGGGTCTTAAACGCCAGCCAACTGTCAATACCATAGAGCTGCTTGACCTCCGGATGGTTTTGCAAAATGTCTTTTCTTCTCTGAAAATGTGGTTCTCTTTCCTCTGACCAGTAGAAACTACCCTTCTTTTCCAAAATGCATTGAATTTGATGAAAGCGCAAATCTAGCGCAGAATCCGTCAGTAGAAAAAATTGAGATTTTAAATAATCATGATGTGGGTCATATCGTATACCAGGAGGATGCTACAAGACAAATACCTCTCCCAGTTTGACTTTCAGTCACAACACGAAATAGAAATCAATGGCACTATTGAAAGTGTCTACCCCATTGTATCAAATCTGGACTTTAGCCGATCCAAAATCATTTACTGGCTTTTCAAGCTCCGAGGCATGCCGGTACCCGAAAGCCTGTCCCTCGTGGGGTTAGAAAAACTCAAATTTCTAAAGCTGGAGATAATAAGGAATGAAGAAATAATCATAGGCCTTATCGGGCAGTTTTGGACTCCTACAGGAAACCTTCAGGATTTTGACCCGGTGGATTTTGCCGCCTTTGATGATACAAGGTTTGCCAAATCGACCTGGAGTTTTGAATTGGAAGAGTCCGGTTCCGGCAAAACTCTACTCAAAACCGAAACCCGGATTCTCTGTCCCGACCCAAAATACAGAAGGCGGTTTGCAAGATATTGGGCATCATTAAGCCATTCAGTAGCCTGGTTAGGATGGAAATCCTCAGAGCGATCAGGAAACGTGTAGAAGGTTAAACCTAAGGCACGGGATCGTACCCACTCCCTCCCCAGGGGTGACATTTTCTGATTCTGTTGAAGGCCAGCCATGTCCCTTTGAATATGCCATGCTTCATGATGGCCTGTTTGGCGTAGTTGGAGCATGTAGGTGTGTAACGACAGGACGGAGGAAACAGCGGAGAAATGGCGTATTGATAAAAAAGGATCGGCAGGATGAATATCTTTTTGACGAAGGTCTTCATGACACACCTAGTTCAGGACGCTTGCCCTTGATGCCGACAAATCTGCTCCTTATATAGTCTACATCCTTGTGCATATCCCCTGTCGGATGAAACTCCTCTAAGAATCTAACGGTCTTGGTCCCGAAATCAAAGGCAACCAACAGGATTGGAATCTTAGCCCCTGCAGCTATTCTATAGAAGCCCGTCTTCCAGGGCCCTACTTTCTTCCGTGTGCCTTCCGGGGTAATCGTCACCACCATTTCTTCCGCTTCATCAAAACGCTGAACCACCTGCTGTACAATATTGTTTTTTGGGTGATTTCGCTGAACAGGTATTCCCCCTGTAACTCTCAGAAACCAGGCTACGGGAACGTATTTAAACAACTCGGCTTTTACAAGATAGCCGGATTTGATGTAGGTCACGGAGCGGGCTGCTACCCCCAGGAAAAAATCCCAGTTGCTGGTGTGTGGCGCTACGATCAGCACGTACTTCTTCGTATCCTGCGGGGGCCATCCGTCGATTTTCCAGCCCAATGCCCATAAGATAAACTTGAAGAACTGCCTACGCATGGTTTTACCTAGGCATATGCACCCATGGCGCTGAATTTCTTGATCCGTGCATCGATGCGTTTGTCCGAATCGATTTTCTCCAGCTCCTCTGTCGTTTTCAGTATCGCCTTTTTCACCTCCTTCGCCGCCTCTTTCATGTCATTGTGCGCACCACCAAGTGGTTCATTGATCACTCCATCGACGAGTTTGTGCTGCATCATGTCAGTTGCCGTGGGCTTAAGTGCATCAGCTGCCTGTTCTTTGTAGTCCCAGCTTCTCCAAAGGATGGTAGAGCAGTTTTCCGGAGAAATCACAGAGTACCATGAATTTTCCATCATCAATACCCGATCACCAATTGCGATACCTAATGCACCACCAGAAGCTCCTTCTCCTATTATAATGCATATCACAGGAACAGTAAGCATAAACATCTCCTGGATATTACGGGCGATTGCCTCACCCTGTCCTCGTTCTTCGGCTTCTATGCCGGGATAAGCACCTGGAGTATCGATCAGACAAACAATCGGCTTTCCAAATTTCTCTGCCATCTTAAACAACCTAAGGGCCTTGCGGTACCCCTCAGGGTTGGCCATTCCAAAGTTTCGCATCTGGCGCTGCTTGGTATTTCGCCCCTTCTGCTGACCCACAATCATGAAGGTCTTGCCGTCGATTGAGCCAAATCCCCCGATCATGGCTTTGTCATCTTTGACTGTGCGATCCCCAAATAATTCGACAAAATCATCAGTGATCTCATAGATGTAATCCAGGGCATACGGCCGCTCCGGATGACGTGACAACTGCACCCGCTGCCATCGGGTCAAATTATTGAATGTATCTTTTTTCAGCTCCTTGATTTTCTTCTCAAGTGCTTTTACAGCTGATTGTACTTCTTTGTCATCCGGCGAGGCTATTTGCTTCATATCTGCTAATTTCTCCTCAAGCTCGGCGATGGGTTTTTCAAAGTCTAATAACATAAAATTAGTATGGGGTCAAATGGGTGTACTCTATGGATTTTTGAATTCAAATTTAATAATACCAAAGAGAATGACGCCTTCTCAAATGCTTTCTAAAATTCATAATAAATGCAAGGACAAGATAGATCAAAAGAGGTGATCCAAAAGTCAAGAATGACATGTAAATAAAAAACAATCTGATGCTCGAAGTGGGGATCCTGAGCTTCTCTCCCAGCCTTGTACATACCCCAAATGCATACTTCTCGAAAAAATCCTGAGTTCCTTGCATAGTACCGCAAATTTAAGGGAAAAACGTCAATTTATTTGTGAAATATATTTTCAGTACTTACTTAATTTTTCCCTATTATTGCAATTATTTCGAAAATAAGTACCAAAATTTATATCATTTCAAAAACAAATATTCAAATGAAGAAATCGAATGTTGTCCTAGCCGTACTTACTGGCTTAGCCATCCTAGGATGTAATCCCCTGAAAAACATGGTCAAACTTGCAGAGCAGCAGCAGGTTGACGTTGTTCCCAATCCACTTGAACTACACGGAGACTCAGTAAAGCTCGACGTATCAGTCGTGCTACCAGCTAAAATGCTTCCTGAAGAATTTGTTTACACGCTGACTGGTTTCTATAAGTACGGAGAGTCGGAAACAGAGATAGGTAAAATGGACTTTGATGCTGCCGACTTCCCTGATAGCAAAACTACTACCTCAAGAAAAAGTGAGTCTTTCTCATTTGCTTATGCTGATGGCATGGCTGTAGGTGATGTAGAAGTAATGGGAACAGGTACTGACAAGAAAAAGAATCAGTCAGGTGATACACCACGATACCCCGTAGCTAAAGGCTTGATCGTTACTTCTCTATTAGCAGAAGATGTATTCTACGCAGCTTATGCTGATCCTGGATACACTGATCAGGAAGAGCTTGCTCCTACCAACGTAGATTTCTACTTTGAGCAGGGAAGTGCAGTATTGAGAAGATCTGAAACCAGAAGCGACAAGGGAAAAGAGTTCTCTGCTTTTATCGCAGATAAAAACGTAACTAAAACTGTGACCATCACAGGTACCCACTCTCCTGAAGGTACAGAGACAATCAACTCAGACCTGTCAGAAAACAGAGCTAAGGCGATAGAGAAATACTACAGAGCTCAGATGAGACGATACGATTACAAAGAAATGGCTGATTCAATTCAGTTCATTTTGAAGCCGGTCATCCAGGATTGGACAGAGTTCAAAGATGCATTGGGCAGTTATGAAGGAGCCTCTGATGAGCAAAAATCCGAGATCGTTAAGATCGTAAACGGACAAGGTACTTTCGAAGACAAAGAAAAAGCCCTACAAGGTCTTGATTCTTATGATGCAATTTTCAAGGATATCTATCCTGGATTGAGAACAGCAAAAACTGAGGTACTTACGGTTATCGAGAAGAAAAGCAACGCAGAGATCTCTGTACTGGCTAAGCAGTTGGTGGCAGAAGATACCACAGTGACTGATTCTCTTTCTAATGGCGAATTGCTTTTTGCTGCTACTTTGACTCCTTCTTTGGAAGAAAAAGAAAGCATCTACAAGCTGGCTACAAAGCAATCAGGAAGCTGGCAGGCACACAACAACCTTGGTGCTGTGTACATCGAAATGGCTCAGGCTGCTGAAGGAGACGAAAGAAATCAAAAGATCGAAATGGCCATCACTCAGCTTGAAATTGCGGCTAAGAAAAAGAATGCAGCTGAGGTGCAAGCCAATATGGCTTCTGCCTATGCATTGCAAGGCAACAAAGCTCAGGCATACAAAGCAGCCAACGCTGCACTTGGCAACAACCCTGGCAAGCATGCTAGCGGCATTAATGGTGTAAAAGGTGCTTTGGAAGTGAAAATGGGTGACTACCAGTCAGCTCTTACTTCTTTGGCCGGTGCTGAAGAAACTGCTCAAATCGCATTCAACAAAGGATTGGCTCAACTGCTGAACCAGGACTATGACAATGCGACTGCCGGTTTTGGTAATGCATTGGAGCTTGATGCTGAATACGCTAAAGCGTACTATGCAAGCGCGATCGCTGCTGCAAGATCAGGTAATGAAGCTGAGATCCTTTCTAACCTGAAATCAGCGGTAGAAAAAGATCCGACGCTTAAAGAAAAGGCACTTACCGATCTTGAATTCAGAGATTTCGCTACTCAGGTAAACGAAGCCCTGAATTAATTAAGAATTTTTCATTTGAATCAACCCTGTTCCTGTAATCGGAACAGGGTTTTTTATTTTCAGCATATTTTCTGTGATAAAATGAATTGGGATATTGACAGGGCTATCTTAATTTAGCGCTTTCAAAATTTTAGGATCAGAATAATTCGTTATTAATATGAAGACATTGCAGTTCAGAGAAGCGCTTAGAGAGGCCATGAATGAGGAAATGAGGAGAGATAAATCTGTATTCCTCATGGGTGAAGAAGTAGCAGAATACAATGGTGCCTACAAGGTAAGCCAGGGAATGTTGGACGAGTTTGGTCCTGAAAGAGTGATAGATACGCCCATCGCAGAGCTAGGATTTGCTGGAGCTGGCGTGGGGGCCGCTATGAACGGACTCAGACCCATCGTAGAGTTCATGACCTTCAACTTCTCACTTGTGGCTATTGATCAGGTGATCAACGGAGCTGCCAAGATCTTGTCTATGTCTGGTGGGCAATTCAACGTACCCATCGTGTTTAGAGGCCCTACTGGAAACGCTGGACAGCTGAGTGCGCAGCACTCTCAGAACTTTGAAAACTGGTATGCCAATACTCCAGGCCTGAAGGTAGTTGTACCTTCCAACCCTGCCGATGCCAAAGGACTCCTAAAGGCTTCTATCCGAGACAATGATCCCACCATCTTCATGGAATCAGAACTGATGTACGGTGACAAAGGCGAAGTGCCTGAGGGCGAGTATGTTCTTCCTCTTGGTGTAGCCAAGGTAGTAAAAGAAGGCTCAGACGTGACCATCGTTTCTTTTGGTAAGTTTATGAAAGTAGCGAATGCCTCTGCAGAAGAACTCGCCAAAGAAGGAATCAATGCTGAGGTAATCGATCTGATGTCTGTGAGACCTATCGACTATAAGACAGTCATAGAATCTGTCAAAAAGACCAATAGACTGGTAATCGTAGAAGAGGCGTGGCCATTGTCATCTATATCGAGTGAGATCAGCCATCACATACAGCGAGTAGCATTCGATTACCTGGATGCTCCTGTGCATAGGATCAACAGCAAGGATGTGCCGCTACCTTACGCACCAACGCTCATTCAGGAAATCCTTCCTGATGTAGAGCGAACAGTTAAAGCTGTAAAGGAAATAATGTACGTAGCCAAGTAAGGGTTACGTACCCAACCTGACACTTCCGTACACCTACTTAGACTTCTTCGAGTCAAATTGCACTTTTCAAAGAAAAAAAACTTTTTTCTTTGTAATTATATAAAAGAAAAAGATTCGAAAAAGTCAACAGGAAAATCATTTTTTTGTTATTTTTTTTTTCTCCATTTTTGATGTCCGCCAGCTGAATAAAACAGAGAAAAATAACTTAAACCACGAATTCCTCAAACCGAGATGCACAACCAAACTTGGGCTAACTGTCTGAATTACATTGAAGATAAAATACCTCCACAGAGCTTCAAAACGTGGTTTCAGCCCATTATCCCGGTAAATCTCCGAGATTCGATCTTAACAATTCAGGTTCCTTCTCAGTTCTTTTATGAATGGTTAGAAGACAATTATGTCGACCTACTTAAAGAAGCGATTCAAGTCGAGATTGGTGAAAATGGCAAACTGGAATATTCTGTGGTCGTGGACAAGGGGAATGATCGAAATCAGCCCTACACCGTAAATTTGGCTCAAAAGAAAGATTTTTCACAATTTGGACAAAACGGAGCCAATGGAAAGGTCAAATATGGAAGCCCGTTTGCCTTACCCGAAATAGCCAACAACCAACAAAACTCGAACCTCAATCCGGATTACACTTTCGAATCCTATATTGAAGGGGACTGCAATCGTCTGGCCCGGTCAGCAGGATTTGCAGTGGCTACCAAGCCCGGCTCTACCTCATTCAACCCATTGATGATCTACGGTGGTGTAGGACTTGGCAAGACCCATTTGGCGCAGGCTATTGGCAACCGCATCAAGAGACAATCTCCTAACAACTTTGTGCTGTATGTGGCTTCCGAAAAATTTGCCAGCCAGTTTATCGAGGCATTAAAAAACAACAGTCTACAGGAGTTTACTAATTTCTATCTCAACGTAGACACCCTGATCATTGATGACGTTCAGTTTTTCAAGGACAAGGTGAAAACACAGGAAATCTTTTTCCATATCTTCAATCACCTGCACCAAAACAACAAGCAAATCGTGATGTCGAGTGATCGTCCTCCTACTGAGTTGGAAGGACTGCAGGAGCGTCTTGTATCTCGATTTAAGTGGGGATTGACAGCTGATCTTCAGACCCCTGATTTTGAAACGCGGCTGGCCATTATCCAAAAGAAACTGCAAGACGATGGCATCCAAATCGATGACAAAGTACTGGAGTACCTGGCCTACAGCGTAGATAGTAATATCCGGGAGTTGGAAGGTGTATTGATTTCGTTGGTGGCTCACTCGTCACTCAACAAAACACCTATCGATCTCGAGCTGGCCAAGCAAACACTCAAGTCGATCGTAAAGAATATCGAATCTGAAGTAGGCATTGAGTACATTCAGAAAACAGTCTCTGAATACTTCAACGTTTCGTCTGATGACTTAAAAGCCAAAACACGTAAGAAGGAGATCGTAATCGCCCGACAGCTGGCCATGTACTTTTCGAAGGATTACACCAATCACTCATTAAAAAGTATTGGCAGCCATTTTGGTGGACGAGATCACAGCACGGTGATTCACGCCCTACAATCAGTCAATGATATGCTCGACACTGACGCGCGTTTCAGGTCCTCATTCTCAGAACTGAAGAAGAAATTCCAGATGAAGGCGATTTAATTGCCTACTTGGAATTCAACCAATCACAAGCACTTTTGATGGAATCAAAAAAGCTAATAGATGAGGCGTTGTACCTCGTTAGCTTTCGCTGAATATCGTCGATGGAGAATTTTGCCAGGAGATCTTGAGGAAAGACGGTAGCAGCATACTTCACTCCCGACCCTACCATCTCTTGAACAAATACACCAGAAATATAATTTTGAGATTCTTCGTCCAGCAGTTCAATCCCTCTGGCATCATACAGCACTTTTTCTGCTTTCTCAAATGTAACTGCATCAAGGATTCGTTTGCCCACAGCATTGATTTCCTCATTGGTGCAAAAACCTAGCCACCTACTGGTCAGAATCCGACCTGCAGGATCCCAAAACAACTGAACATAAGGTTTGTTCAGATAAATCTTGGCGTCTTTTGGTATGGAGGTATCACCTGACATTTGCTGCTAATGATCAAGCAACACAAAAATAAAGTGTAATTTCTACATTTCTTATAATGGCATTTTAAAAATGTTTCCAGCCCTGGGCCTGAAGAGGTATCGTATGACCTGCCTTGGTCACCATTTTCAGACCTGATCCTGGTTTGTCGACATATCCTATGGTTGAGATGTCGGGGTGGTTCTTGATTTTATCAAATTGATCCTGAGCAATGGTAAAGAGAAGCTCATAGTCCTCACCTCCATTTAATGCACAGGTAGTTGGATCCAACTTAAACTCTACGGCCGTATCATAAGTTGATTGATCCAATGGAAGCTTGTCTTCATAGATGGCTATACCAACATTTGAATTGTTGGCTATATGAAACAACTCGGAGGCCAACCCATCTGAAATGTCGATCATTGCCGTAGGAACGATTTCCAATTCTGCCAAATCATATACAATATCCATTCTGGCCTTAGGTTTGAGCTGCCGACCCACTATGTATTCATGCTGTCCAAGCTCCGGCTGCATTTCCGGGTTTGTTTTAAACACCTCCTTCTCTCGCTCCAGAACCTGGAGCCCCATCAACGCACCTCCTAAGTCTCCCGTCACACAAATGATGTCATTTTCTTCCGCATTTTTTCGATAGACTACACGGTCTTTTTTCACCTTTCCCATAGCAGTGATCGACACAATGAGTCCACTTGTAGAAGCCGTGGTATCACCACCAATCAGATCCACCTTGAAGTCATCACAGGCATGCCTTACTCCTTCATAAAATGCATCCACAGCTTCTACAGAAAACCTATTGCTCAATGCCAGGCTCACTGTGATTTGCTCGGGCTGCCCATTCATGGCGGCAATATCCGACACATTCACTGCCACCGATTTGTACCCCAGGTGCTGAAGCGGCATATAAGTTAAATCGAAATGAACTCCTTCCACCAGCATATCGGTAGAAACCAACTGAAGCTCGCCATCGCCTATATCGATAACCGCTGCGTCATCTCCAATTCCCATAAGGGTTGACTCATTCTTTGTTTTAAACTGCTCCTGGATCCTGTCGATCAGTCCAAATTCGCCCAAGTCCGATATTTCGGTACGTTTGTTTTTATCATCCATTTCTTCCGTGAGTTTTCCTCGCACCCTTCTTGGGTGTTCAATTCCTATAAATGCTTATTTTTGCAAAAAAAGTGAAACTTTTCAAGTCAATGAAAGGTTTGAAGTCTTTAAACAAAGGAGGAAGTAGAAATGCTGAAGGTATCAGAAAACGCACAGAAGAGAATAGTACAGTTGAAAGAGGCAGAAGGTCATTCTGAGGCCCACAATCTACGTGTGGCCGTAAAGGGGGGTGGCTGCTCCGGACTGATGTACGATTTGTCTTTTGACGATCAGATTTCAGATCAGGATGATGTTTTTGAAGACAATGGCGTAAAAGTAATCGTGGATAAAAAAAGCCTTTTCTATCTGCTAGACACAACGCTTGACTTTTCTGATGGATTGAATGGCAAAGGCTTCCAGTTCATCAATCCCAATGCTACGCGCACCTGTGGATGTGGAGAAAGCTTCGCGGTATAAATGATAGCATAAGTACAAAACCTTAATCAATTCCGATCGATTGGGTTCCGATCATACCTTGGTTATCATTCTCAGAGATTAGCATTTCTAGCTACTAAATTTCGTTGAGCAGAAAAATAGGTCTGATTTAGACATAAAAGTTCAATTTTTCTCACAATATCCTAAAATTCAATAAGTTAATTTTTCACTAACAATTGTTTGTTGAAAAGAAATTATTAAATTTGCATTATAACAGAGAGACAAAGTCGGATCTGTTCAAAAACATCCAACTTTATTATCTTTTTGGCACGGTTTTCGTATAAGTCTAATAAAGATAATAAAGGTAATAGGTAAGTTTAGGTTAGGTTGGTTTAGGGGTTGCACGTAAAAAGGCAGCCCCTTCTTTTTTGCCCATTTTTAAATCAGCTGAGTAACCCCTTCAATTTCCCCGGAGTATTTTTCGCACTTCACCCCAAACTTCTTGAGAAAATCTACTCCCTCATCATTCTGAATCCCCTTGTATTCCGCATAGGAGTTGAGGTATATCACAGACTCTATGCCCATGGAATAAATAATTCGGGCACAAGCCAGGCAGGGAGAAAGGGTCACATACAAAGTTGATCCTTCCACGGAAGCATTGTTTTTTACTGCATAAAGAATGGCATTTTGTTCGGCATGAATAGCCAAAGAACAGCTTCCCTTGGAGTCCTTAGCACAACCCGACTCAGGAAATTCCTCGTCACAATTGTGCGTACCGCTCGGAGGGCCATTGTACCCAATAGAGATAATGCGTGTCTCTTTTACAAGTACAGCGCCCACGTGGCGCTTGATACAATGGGAACGCTTGGCCAGGTTGACGGCCAGCTCCATGAATATGTCTTTAAACTCCGGTCTTTTCTCCATTCTACTTCCCTTTTCACAGTAAATGCGGTCGCTAAAGTTACGAAAAACTCAGCCGCCTTTTAATAACAATTATTAGTATACCATCATTTTTTTGCACTATTTTGCCCTATCACAACAACGTATTCACCGCATGAGTGCACCTGATATATCTCTACCTCTTGACTTGGCTTATTTATACGAAATCAGTGACAATGACAGGGAATTTGTACAGGACATGATCGACACCATAGTACGAAACACCCCGGATAGTGTCACAGAAATCCGAGCCGCACAAAAAAATAATAATTGGGAAGAAGTAGGGCGCCTTGTACATAAGCTAAAGCCTTCCCTGCTACTGCTCAATATCGAAAGCCTTTCGACACACATCAAGAGCCTGGAAGACAATGCTAAGCAGGAGATAAATCTCGAATTTGCGGGCACGCAACTTGACGAAATGGAGCACTACTGTGGCATCATTGTAAAGGAGCTTGCACGAGCCCTGGAAGAAGACACCTACTGATCACTCCCACTCGATAGTGGCCGGGGGCTTGGAACTAATATCATAGACTACCCTGTTCACCCCTTTTACCCGATTGATAATATCATTGGATACCTGCGCCAAAAACTCATAGGGCAAGTGACACCAGTCTGCGGTCATTCCATCTACACTGGTCACCGCTCTAAGTGCTACCACACGCTCATATGTGCGCTCGTCACCCATCACCCCGACTGATTGTATGGGCAGAAGCATCGCTCCTGCCTGCCACACATCATCATATAGCCCGGCTTCTTTCAGTCCGTTGACAAAGATGTGATCTACATCCTGAAGAATCCTTACCTTGTCAGCAGTGATGTCTCCAAGAATCCGTATGCCCAATCCCGGCCCGGGAAAAGGATGTCGTCCCAGTATGGCCTGATCGATGCCCATGGCTCTACCCACACGTCGCACTTCATCTTTAAACAGCGTGTTCAACGGTTCGACCACTTTCAAATGCATTTTTTCCGGAAGTCCTCCTACATTATGGTGGGATTTGATCGTCACTGACGGCCCGTTGACCGATACGGATTCGATTACATCCGGGTAGATTGTTCCCTGAGCCAGCCATTTTACGTTTTGAATTCTGTGTGCTTCTTTGTCAAAAACTTCAATAAAGGTTTTTCCAATGGCCTTTCGTTTGTCTTCCGGATCGGTCAGACCTTTCAGTGCAGCGTAGAACTGCTCAGAAGCGTCCACACCTGTTACATTTAATCCCATGCCCTGGTAAGATGCGAGTACATCTTTGAACTCATTCTTTCTGAGCAAACCGTTGTCCACAAATATGCAATGTAGGTTTTGGCCAATAGCCTGATGGATGAGCATGGCAGCTACCGAAGAATCAACCCCACCCGACAGACCCAACACGACCTGATCATCGCCTAGCTGTGCCTTGAGATCAGCCACTGTTGACTCAATAAAAATATCCGGGGCCCAATCCTGGCTGCATCCGCAGATATGCACCACAAAGTTTCGTAGGAGAATTTTTCCATGCTCGGAATGCGTCACCTCGGGATGAAACTGTATCCCCCATACTCGCTCAGATGTATGCCGAAAGGCAGCCACTTTCACCGATTCTGTACTGGATATGATTTCGTATTGATCAGGAAGGCTAAGGATCGTATCACCATGAGACATCCACACCTGCGATCCAATTTCAATTTCTTTCAATAAATCGTTGTGATGATCCACAGCGGACAAGTTGGCCCGGCCGTACTCCCGTATCTCTGAGGGCAGCACCTCACCACCATACTTATTCGCGATCAACTGCGCTCCATAGCACACCCCAAGTAATGGCACTTTACCGATGATGGCATCCAGATCCAAATCGGGTGGATCCACCTGGCGAACAGAACACGGACTACCTGAAAGGATCAGGCCTTTGACGGTCTCGTCGAGCTCAGGTACTTTACTAAAGGGATGGATTTCGCAATAAACATTGAGCTCTCGAACCCTTCGTGCGATGAGTTGTGTGTACTGAGAACCAAAGTCGAGAATGATGATTTTTTCTGCCATGCGCAAAATTAACACGGCAGGGTTCCATCACAAGAGGATTGAAATATTAGTTTGATAAAAATTCAAAACCACTCGATGGCGTACCTCACATAAAGGTTGAGTGCAGGTATGGTTTTGTCAATGGTGCGTCCATAGCCAGGTATGGAGTACACGTCCAATGGCTCTCGCTCTACATAGTCATTCATAATTCTTAGTCTAAGGTGAAAACCCAGAAACAGTCCTTTCCACATTCGGGTCTCAGAAGACATGACCACCTCAAACCAGTCCGCCTTGGTCTCCTCGCGATCGAAGGGCTCTACAAAACTATCGTATATCCCAGTCGGACTGTGAATGCTAATATTTCCTTCATCAGAATAAAAGGACTGGCCGTAGCGAAAGGTAAAGATGAAGTTATTTTTCGCCTTCATGCTTATTTTGTAACCCGCCCCTACTCTGTAATAATATCCCGAGGAAACGTATTCAGCATTTTGATAAGCTCCGTTAGGTTCCAAAACAGCCAAGCCGTATTCACCCACGAGTACAATTTTATTCTTGAATTCTATCTGCGCTCCGACCTCTTGCTTTGACTCTGTCTCGAGGAGCATTCCGGCCAGCTTCCCATAATCATACAACACGGAAACTGATGAGAGCATTGGGTATGAGAGCGAATCCGAAGGAGTTTTTTCTACAGCAGGAGCTTCGACCGGCTTTATCTCAGTAACCAGACTATCTAAACCATCCTCCTCGGACTGGGCCCAGGCCACTTGAGACAGAATCAACAGGCTAAAAACGTATTTCAAGGGTCGTCTCATTAGCCTCACATGTTTCGCAATCCAAAAAAACCGTATCAAATCCTGTATAGCCTAGCAAAGAAACATTATAGGCTTCTACAATGACATTATTAAACTCATTCACAGTAATCTCCCTCTCATAGACCAGATCAATATTGCCCGTGGTATCCCCTTCCACTTCTACCCGTGTGTAGACGTTGTCCTCGTTCATCGAAAGCGGCAGATACCACTGCGCTGAGCTATCCTCATACGATACCGACTGTCCATTGATGCGATTGGTGATAGACAGAATTTTCACCTCACCTTCATTTATGGCAGTTTCCGTACTCGTCAACACTTTTTTATGGGCTCTATTTACCGAATCCATGTATTCATATTCGTCGATATCTGTGCGTACCGAGTCCAGATCCTCACTTACCTCCTCCCATTCGGGAATAAGTGATGTATCTCCACTATCTATTTGGATTTTAAGTCGCACCGAGTCAAAAGAAAGATCAGTGAAAGTATCCTCCAGATCGTCCAGAGTTCTGTTGATCTCATTTTGGAGTGTGTCGGTTTTCACAATTGAGTCCTCGACAACAGCAAGCTTTGTTTGATTTAAAAAAAACATCCGCACCACAGGCTCGTCTTCAAGATACTCCTGATCCTCCTCGCACGAGACCCAAAATAGAGACCCCAAAAGACAAGGCAATAATATGTGTTTGATATGATATTTCACTCTTATGGCGAGTTGTGGCAAACTTAGTTCATTCTCAAATTAAAAATGAATAAAAAAAGCAAATGGAGGTATATTGCGCTGAATGGTCGGTAGAATTTTGATTTTGGTTTTGTGCTTGTCGCATGAGGTATGGGCGCAGGGCAACAATATGGTGATCAACCCCAGCTTTGAAGAAATATGGACCTGTCCCTACACCATGAACCAGCTCAAATTCGTCAAATCCTGGTTTCCCTTTGGGACAGCTGACCCCTCTCCGGATTTCTTTCATTCCTGTGCAGAGCAGGGTTTTATGAGTGTACCTAATAATCTTTTTGGACAGCAAGAAGCACACACCGGAGACTCCTATATAGGGCTCATCGCCTACCTCACCTCCAAAAGCGGTCGCGGCTGGAAGGTGCCCGCCAACCACCGGGAATATGTGATGGTGCAGCTCACCAAGCCCTTGGTAAAAGATCACCAATACTATGCTGAGTTTTGGGTGAGCCTGGCGGAAAACTGCGAGTTTGCTATAGATCGGCTGGGCATGCAGTTCACGAAAGATATGCCCTCGTTCGATTGGCAAGCCATGGATCTCGGATACTACAAGCCGCAGGTCAACAATGAAAAAGGAAAGGTGATAGAGGAAATTGACGGCTGGGTGAAAGTCTCAGGTACATTTACCGCCAAGGGAGATGAACTGGCCCTAACCATTGGCAACTTTGATGCAGATCACACACTGACCACCAAAAAGACCAAGAGGAAGTTTTCGAAGGTCAGGGATCCCAAAATCCCTAAGCAAATGCAGCCTATGATCGCCTACTACTTTATCGACGATGTGAAGGTAACGCCTGTCGACCCCAGCGAATCCATTTTCCCTGATCCTGTGGCTGCAGCTCCGATTGAAGAGGAGTACTTTGGGCCTGCAGAGGTAGGAAAGAAATTCACCCTGCAAAACATCTATTTTGAATTTGATAAGGCGAGGCTTCTGAGGGGCTCATACCTGGAACTCAACCGACTCTACGAATACATGAAAAAACACAATCGAGTCAAAATACAGATCGAAGGCCATACGGATAATGTCGGTTCACGAGAATATAATGACCGGCTCAGCGCTGCCCGGGCCCAGGCTGTCGCTGAATTTCTTGTAGGCAAAGGCATCAATGAATTCCGACTAGAATATAAAGGATTTGGTAGCCGGGCACCCGTAGTTCCCAATACTACCCCGGAAAACAGGGCACTCAATCGTAGAGTAGAAATCCTTATTTTGGAAAATTAGAACGGCGCATCACCGGATGGTGGTGCATCCTCCTCTTTGTTGGCCTTTGACGGGAAGGTCATGGTGCTCGGAGAATTATCAAAGTCTGACGTGCCTCCTCCCGAAGGAAACCCACCACTGTATTCACCTCCAACAAACGAACCATCCATATCAGCGAATTTGGTGAATCGACCAATGAATTTGAGCTTTACATTTTCAAGGGAACCGTTTCTGTGCTTTGCGATGATCACCTCACCCATTCCCTGGGCCGGCATGCCTTCGCTATCCTCAGTAAGACCGTAGTACTCAGGACGGTATAAAAAAACCACCATATCAGCATCCTGCTCGATAGAACCTGATTCCCTCAAATCTGAAAGCTGCGGTTTCTTGTCTCCTCCACGGGTCTCCACCGCTCTACTCAGCTGTGAGAGCGCCAGGACAGGCACGTTCAATTCTTTTGCAATTCCTTTCAAAGCCCTGGAAATACTGGCAATCTCCTGCTCGCGGTTTCCGGAGTTGCCCTTACTCGTATCTCCAGACATCAGCTGCAAATAGTCAATGATGATTAATTGCACATCATGCTGGGCTTTCAACCTTCGGCATTTGGCTCGAAGCTCCAAAATACTCAGTCCGGGAGTATCGTCTATATATATAGGAGCTTCCGTCAGCTTCGAGGTTTTGTGCACCAGCTGCTCCCACTCATGGTCTGCCAGGTTTCCTTTTTTGATCTTTTCACTTTCCAGCTCCGCTTCCGCTGAAATCAGACGATTGACCAGCTGTATTGAAGACATCTCCAGGGAGAACAAAGCCACCGGCTGGTTAAACGTCACAGCGGCATTTCGCATGGCTGAGACCACAAAAGCAGTCTTACCCATACCTGGCCTAGCCGCAATGATCACCAAATCCGACGGTTGCCATCCGGCAGTCACTCGGTCTAATTCGGTGAATCCACTAGGAACACCCGTGAGTCCGTCTTTATGCTCCTTGCGCGCCTCGATCTCCATGATCGCCTCATGCATCAGGCTCTGCATGTTGGAGTAGTTTTTACGAATGTGTGACTCAGAAATCTCAAACAGCGATTGTTCGGTCCTGTCCAATAGTTCGAATACATCCTCGGTATCCTCGAATGCATCCTGCTGAATCTCAGAAGAAATCTTAATGAGCTCCCGTTTGATGGACATCTCAGTGATGATCCTGGCATGGTACTCAATATTTGCAGAGGAGTTGACCCGTGTCGTCAGTTCAGCCACATGGTAGGCCCCACCAGCGATCTCTAGGGTACCGTTCTTTCTTAGCTGCTGCGTCACGGTCATCAGATCGATAGGCTCCGACTTGTTGAATAACATGACGATGGCCTCGTAGATCTTAATATGAGCCTCCTTATAAAAACTCTCAGGCTTGAGAATATCGATGACTGTAGTCAGCGCATCTTTCTCGAGCATGAGCGCTCCAAGCACCGTTTCCTCCAAGTCAGTAGCCTGAGGAGGCACTTTGCCAATCTGAACCGATAACTCCTGCACTCCAGGTCTTCTTTTTCGTTGGGTTCTTTCCCTCAGTTCGTTAGGGCCCGAGGTTTCCGGCTGTGCTGCACTCATACTTTAGATTATACTTTTGGAGAAATATTCGCAGGGACAAACCTAATCATTCAACCCGTGAGTTTGGGAGATTTGTCACTTCGTTCACCCACAACTTTCTCACATTTATTGTGGATAAAACCTCTATCAATTTAATGATTTATCCAGCCACTATCAATATCCCTTTACGAATCAATTCCCTAAGTTTGTCGCCCTCAGTATTTAAGTTAATTTTGGAAAAATTCAATACCCCCGAAATGAGTCAAGACTTTCAGAAAATTCATGTAATAGCCATCGGAGGCGCAGTGATGAGCAGCCTGGCCATCGCCTTAAAGGAAAAGGGCCTGACAGTGACCGGTTCTGATGACAAAATCTATGACCCTTCTAAATCCAATCTCGAAAAACATGGCCTACTGCCCAAAAGAGAAGGATGGGCGGAATCCAACATCAATGACTCCCTGGATGCTGTGATCATCGGAATGCATGCCAAGGAGGACAACCCGGAATTGCTGAAAGCCAAAAAATTAAAAATCCCGATTCTCTCCTATCCGGAGTTTATCCGGGCTCAATCAGACAACAAACAAAGAGTGGTCATCGCCGGAAGCCATGGCAAAACGACCATCACCGGAATGGTCATTCATGTACTCAACTATTTTAACCGGTCTTTTGATTATTTGATTGGGGCAAAAATCAATGGAATTGACAACACGGTAAAACTATCCGACGCTCCGGTGATCATCATCGAAGGAGATGAATACTTTACCTCACCCATCGACAGGGTGCCAAAGTTTCTAAAATACGATCACCATATTGCATTGATCAGTGGCACGGCATGGGATCATATCAATGTATACCCGACCCTTGACAGCTATGTGGCGCAGTTTGAACAGCTTGCGGACAATTGCCCTAAAGCCGGCTCTCTGGTCTTTTGTGAGCACGACAAGATGGCGTATGTGATTGGCAACAAGGAAAGGGAGGATATTAAGGCCATTCCGTACCGGACGCCGGACTATAAGGTAAAAGATGGGGTTTATTATTTGAACGGAGACATTCCATTGAAAGTCTTCGGCAAACACAACATGCAAAACATCCAGGGTGCTAAGATGCTCCTGTCAGTGATGGGGATCACAGAAGAGCAGTTCCACGAGGCCATTCAGTCCTTCGAAGGAGCTGACAAGAGAAACAACATCGTCAAGGAAAGCGACAGCAGTGCGGTGTATACCGACTTTGCTCATTCTCCCTCCAAGTTGAAAGCAACGGTAGACGCACTCAAAGAGCTTCACCCGGATCGAAAGTTGGTGGCGTGCTTCGAGCTGCATACGTTTAGCAGCTTAAACAAAGAGTTTTTGCCACACTATCAGGGAAAATTCAAGTCAGCGGATGAGGCCATTGTCTATTTTGACAAGAAAAACCTTGAGGAAAAGAATTACCTAAAGACCATCAGTGAAGGGGACATCAAATCGTCCTTTCAGAGAGAGGACATCAAGGTGATCACCAACGTAGCAGATCTGAAAAACCATCTGACTTCCCAGGAATGGGACAACAAAGACCTCCTGTTTA
The DNA here is from genome assembly GCA_965222305.1 of Reichenbachiella sp. Lineage (GTDB taxonomy): Bacteria > Bacteroidota > Bacteroidia > Cytophagales > Cyclobacteriaceae > Reichenbachiella. The sequence goes on along the minus strand of OZ244943.1, from coordinate 5,198,786 downwards.
TGAGTTCGGGCAACTTCAACGGGCTGGATATTTCTGCCCTTGCGGATGAAATCCTATAAAATATGAATCTCAAGCTCTCGCAGCCCCTTGCAATTTTTGACCTGGAAACCACAGGCACCAATGTTTCACAAGACCGGATTGTAGAAATCTCGATCGTCAAGGTCATGCCCGATGGTGAAGAAATCATAAAGACCAGGAGAATCAATCCGACAATACCGATTCCTACCGAGGCAAGCCTTGTACATGGCATCTATGACAAGGACGTAAAGGACGAACCCACCTTTAAGGAAGTATCCAAGAGTATGTCGGATTTTCTCGATGGTTGTGACCTGGGTGGGTTTAATTGCTTGAAGTTTGACATTCCGCTATTGGTAGAGGAATTTCTCCGAGCCGGGGTGGAGTTTGAAACACGAAACAGGAAGTTTGTGGATGCGCAGAAGATTTTCCACCTGATGGAAAAAAGGACGCTCTCAGCAGCCTACAAATTCTACTGCGACAAATCACTCGATGATGCCCATAGTGCCGAGGCTGATACGCTGGCGACCTGGGAGGTGATCAAAGCTCAGGTAGAGAAATACGACGGCCAGGAGGCAGTAGACAATATGGGCAACAAGGTCGGTAAGATCTCTCCCGATATCAAAGACTTACACGAGTTCACAGCCTCCAATCTTGTGGATCTGGCCGGGCGCTTTATTCTCAACAAAGAGGGTGTAGAGGTATTCAACTTTGGAAAGCACAAACACAAATCGGTAGAAGAAGTCCTAAGAGTCGAGACAGGTTATTACGACTGGATGATGAAGGGGGACTTTCCGTTGGATACGAAAAGAAAACTCACGGAGATCAAGTTAAGAGGGTTTAACGCCAAGTAGGCTACTTCCCAGCAGATATCATTTGATTGACATTCTGGATGAAGGCGGTTTCGCCTCCTTGTATGTAGCCTGTCTTTCCGTAGGCGTGGATTTCAAACTGTTTCCCTTCAGGCTTCTTAAGATCAAATACCCAAATGGTAGGAAAGCCAGAGACTTGAAATGCCCTTTGCAGTTCATAATTGTGCTGCAACTGTGCATCGGGAAGTTTAGTTCTTTTGGGGAAGTCCAACTCCAATAGAATTACGTTGTCCTTGGCCCATTCTTTAAAACCCGGTTTGCTAAAAACTTCCGCTTTTAATCTTTTGCACCAGCCACACCAGTCGCTTCCGGTAAAATTAGCCAGGATCGGCCTGTTCGTTTTATCAGAAAGTGCATAGGCCTCCTCTATACTCACCAACCATCCTTCATTGGGTGAAGGGACGAAATTGGATTTCTGGGCAAGTACATCCTGCATCCCCAATCCTACGACCAAGGCAATCAACAACACTAATCTTCCTACTCCGGTGCTTTTTCTCATCATCTTTCTGATTTTTCACAAATGTATTAAGTATTAAACAAAATCCCGGGCGGAAAGTTTCAGCCAAGGATTGGATCAGTTACTCACCCAAAGAACTTACAGCGATTCTCAATATTGCCAATAGATTCATATTTTCTTATCTTTATTGCAAATCATTTTTATGGAAACCTGTCACAGATGTCAAAAAAGAGCCGTGTTGCAGTGTAAGGGCTGCGGCCGCACCTGGTGTCACAAATGCCATGATGAGCTCGGCAAGCCGGGGCTTTTTTCAGGGAAATGTGGGGCATGTGAAGGGATCGTGGTGAGGCTCATTACCTCCGAGGGGCACTAGCCCCCTACTATCTCACGCAGGTCAGCCATGAGGTTTTCCCAAAGTTCTTCCAGCTCCTGCAGATCGTCCATTTCAGAATAATCCGTAACGCGAACAAAGACACTCTGGGTCAATTCATTAACGTCTATTTTGAACTCTACATAGTTTGGGTCAGGCTCATCGGTAATGAACTCAAACCGCACCTGGCTGTTGGTGCGATGCGATACCATGCGGGCTTTGTTTTCTTCTCCATCCCAAATGACGGTGAAGGTTTTGTCGGGGTTGATGTTTACATCATCGGCAAACCACTGAGCCAATCCACTGGCTGTGGACAGGTAGCCGTAAAGCATTTTTCTTGATGCTTTAAACTCATATTCACCAACAAATTCGAACTTACTCATTGACTGCTTTTATGGGATATTAATGGATTTCTTGTGATTGAGTGAAAGTCATATTTTTTTTATGATCGATCATAAAAAAATCAACTATATGAATACCTTTGCACCTCGAAAATCATGGCGAGGTAGCTCAGTTGGTTAGAGCGCAGGATTCATAACCCTGAGGTCACGGGTTCAACTCCCGTCTTCGCTACAAACACAAAACCCTTGTATTTTGTAATATAAGGGTTTTTGTTATTTTAATAGAGGCTAATTTAAAATTATTCTTAACATTTTTCAGATCGAATAGCCGTCTTTAAATTCGTATGGTTTTATAAAAAAATCATTACCCTTCGACTAAAAACGATCCTGTAATTACACTCCCGAAACGTCTATGGCTGATTATATTTTTTCCGAAATTGAAAAAAAATGGCAACAATATTGGAACACCCAAAAGCCGTTCAAAACCGAAAACGGATCCTCTAAGCCTAAGTTTTATGCGCTTGATATGTTTCCCTATCCTTCAGGGGCCGGGCTGCATGTAGGACACCCCCTCGGATACATCGCCTCAGACATCGTATCTAGGTTCAAAAGAATCAAAGGCTATAACGTATTGCACCCCATGGGCTTTGATGCCTTCGGTCTGCCTGCCGAGCAATATGCCATTCAGACCGGTCAGCATCCTGCCATCACCACAGAGCAAAACCTGAACCGCTACAAGGAGCAACTAAAAAACATCGGGCTGTCATTCGACTGGGATCGTGAAGTACAGACTTGTGATCCAAGCTACTACAAATGGACCCAGTGGATTTTCATTCAACTCTTCAATAGCTGGTACAATCAGGATACAGACAAAGCCGAGTCCATAGAGACGCTCATAAAGATTTTCGAAACACAGGGAAATGAAGGACTCAATGCCGTGTGTGATGAGGATACTCCTCAGTTTACCGCTGAGGAATGGAAAGCTTATTCTGAAAAAGAGCAACAAGAGCTCTTGCTCAAATACCGCCTCACCTATCTCTCCGACATGACCGTCAACTGGTGTCCTGAAATGGGCACGGTGCTATCGAATGATGAGGTGAAAGATGGGTTTTCTGAGCGCGGGGGCTACCCTGTAATCAGAAAGAAAATGAAGCAGTGGAGTATGCGCATCACGGCATACGCAGAAAGGCTGCTATCGGGTCTTGAAACCATTGATTGGCCTGAACCGCTCAAAGAGATGCAGCGCAACTGGATCGGGCGATCTCAGGGTGCTGAAATGCAGTATCAAATCGAAGGACACGATGAGACCATCACGGTGTTTACTACCCGAATTGATACTGTATTTGGCGTAACGTTTCTCGTATTAGCTCCGGAACTCGATTTGATCGAAAAAATCACCACGGCCGAGCAAAAAGCCGAAGTGGAAGCCTATGTGGAAGTAGCCCGAAACAAGTCCGAACGGGATCGTATGACCAACGTGAAGCAGGTCTCTGGTGCCTTCACCGGTGCGTACGCGATCAACCCATTCAATGGAGAGAAAGTGCCGATTTGGATTGCTGATTACGTATTGGCCGGATATGGAACCGGAGCTGTAATGGCTGTACCTGGTGGTGATCAAAGAGATTATGATTTTGCCAAGCACTTTGACCTACCTATTCTCCCGGTATACGAGGGCATGGACGTGAGCAAAGAAGCAGACGCAACCAAAGAGGGCAAGATCATCAACGAGGGGCTTATCTACGGATTGACTTATCAAGAGGCTACAGATAAGTGTATTGAATTCCTTGAAGAAAAAGGGATTGGGTCAGGTAAGATCAACTATAGGATTAGAGATGCCATCTTCGCACGACAAAGATACTGGGGGGAGCCGGTACCTATTTACTTCAAAGATGGAATCCCCTACCCGGTAGCGACAGAAGATCTACCCATCGTCCTTCCAGAAGTAGACAAGTACCTGCCTACTGAGGATGGCGATCCACCATTGGGTCGAGCCAAAAATTTCACCTATACCCCTAAAGGTTCATCAGAGTCTTACCCATTGGAGCTGAGCACCATGCCGGGATGGGCAGGGTCAAGCTGGTATTGGCAGAGATACATGGATGCTACCAATGATGGAGCATTTGTATCCCAAGAAGCCCAGGAATACTTTCGAGATGTGGATTTGTACATTGGGGGGTCTGAGCATGCCACCGGGCACCTTTTGTATTCAAGATTCTGGAACAAGTTTCTGCATGACATGGGCTACATCGCTGAAAATGAGCCTTTCAAGAAACTGGTAAACCAGGGAATGATCCAGGGACGATCCAACTTTGTCTATAGAGTAAAAGGCACCAATCAGTTCGTATCTCTGGGTCTGAAAGATCAGCATGACACCAGCGAAATGCACGTGGATGTAAGTCTCGTAGACAATGACGTTCTTGATCTTGAAAAATTCAAAGCCTGGAGGCCGGATCTGGCTGATGCTGAATTCATTCTTGAAGACGGCAAGTACCACTGCGGCTATGAGGTAGAAAAAATGTCCAAGTCCAAGTACAATGTCGTCAACCCGGACGAAATCATTGAAAAATACGGTGCGGACACGCTCAGAATGTATGAGATGTTCCTCGGACCTTTGGAGCAGTTTAAGCCCTGGAATACCCATGGGATTGATGGTGTCTTCAAGTTTTTGCGAAAGCTATGGAAACTCTACCACCTCAAGGGAGATTTTGAAGTATCCGATGAGAAGCCGTCAGCAGAGGAACAAAAGATTCTGCATAAGGCCATCAAGAAGGTCGAAGAGGATATAGAGAATCTATCGCTCAATACGTCAGTCAGTACCTTGATGATTGCCGTCAATGAGCTGACCTCTCTCAAATGTAACAAGCGGGAGATCCTCGAAAAGCTCGTAATCATCCTTTCTCCATTTGCCCCACACATTTCTGAGGAGCTTTGGGAAAAGTTGGGACATGAAGGTGGAGTATCGACCGCTAATTATCCGGCGTTTGATGAGTCGTTTCTGGTCGAAGATAGCCATGAGTATCCTGTTTCGATCAATGGAAAGGTAAGAGCCAAGGTTTCTTTTCCAGTAGACAAAAATCCAAAGGAAATAGAAGCAGAAGTGCTCGCTCATGAGGTAGTGGCGAAATGGACGGAAGGCAAACCGCCGAAGAAGGTCATTATCGTACCTAAGCGAATCATCAACATTGTGATATAAAAAAGGCCTACTCACAGATTCAATCTGAATAACTCTTGTCGGCCTCCTCCTCTTTGTCTCCTCCATAGGAGAACAAGAGGTGTTATTCAGATTGAACCCATTCTTTATTCGGCAACTCAAAAAAGTATTGCTTATCTTGTGGGGTTGCCAGCAGAGAGAAACTATGAGATACATTACAGAGGTCGAGCTTGACATCCCTCGTTCACGGGTGGTCGAACTGTTCAACAACCCCGATAACATGCCCAAGTGGCAGCCGGGATTGGTGAGCTTTGAGCATTTGAGCGGTGAACCCGGAGAGGCAGGAGCCAAATCAAAACTCCTGTACAAAATGGGTAAGCGGGAGGTCGAAATGATCGAGACTATCACTAAAAATGCCCTACCAGACGAATTTGATGGCACCTATGAAGCAAAGGGCGTGTACAACGTGATTACAAACAAATTCATTGACCATGGAAACAGGACTCAGTGGATCTCGGAAAATGAGTTTCAGTTTTCGGGATTTATGAAGTTCATGAGTCTTTTTATGAAAGGGGCCTTCCCAAAGCAAACCCTTAAGACCATGAACAACTTTAAGGAGTTTGCAGAAGCGGAAAACTAGTCAATCACTTCCTTAAACTTCTGCAGCATATCGTCAGTAAAGTCCAGATGCGTCACCAGACGGATTTGATTTTTTCCGAAAGGAAGGGCCAGAACACCTTTTATCCTCCAGTCCACCAATAGCTCTTCAACGTCTATCTTCTTGTCTATTTGCAAAATGACGATGTTGGTTCCTGCCGCGATGATATTTTCGATATAAGACTTGTCTTCAAAAAGGTTGGCCAGTTCGTTGGCTCGGGCATGATCCTGTGCCAGCCGATCTATGTTGTTTTCAAGTGCGTAATGACAGGCTGCAGCCAAATAACCTGCCTGCCGCATCCCTCCTCCGAAGACTTTCCGAATTCTCCTGGCCTTATTGATCGCTTCCCTGGTGCCCAGCAATGCAGAACCTACCGGTGCCCCAAGCCCTTTGGAGAAACAAACCGATATGGTATCAAAGCAGACACTAATGTCCCCCATGTCCTCGCCCGACTTTACAATTGCATTGAATATCCTGGCACCATCCAAATGCATTTTAAGCCCGTACTCCTGGGCTACCACCCCAATATCCTGGAGGGCCTCCAACCGGTAAACGCTTCCTCCACCTCCGTTCACTGTATTTTCCAGTGAAACCAGGCTTGTCCTGGGAAAATGGTAAGAATCAGGGTTTATATTATCCATCACCTGAGCTGCATTGAGCCGTCCCAGATCACCGTGCACCATTCTGAGAGAAACCTGAGAGTTGAATGCCGGGCCACCAGCCTCGTAGTGATAGATGTGTGCCGTCTGATCGCAAATCACTTCCTCTCCGGGTTGTGTGTTGATCTTAATAGCTATTTGGTTGCACATGGTCCCGGATGGACAAAACAGGGCCGCTTCCTTTCCAAACATGGAGGCAACGTGTCTTTCAAGTTTTGCTACTGTCGGATCTTCGCCAAAAACATCATCACCCACTTCGGCCTGCATCATGGCTTGGAGCATGCCTTCTGAGGGCTTGGTCACTGTATCACTTCTAAGGTCAATTTTCATTATCTGTACACTTTAATGAGAAAGGTACACATTTTGACATGGAAGCAAAAACCGGTCAGTCACCAACCGTCAATTCAAACGATCCAGCTCCTGTTGAATCAATGTGCGCACGTGGTTTTGAAAATCGGCCAGCTTGTCAAGGGAAAAAGCCGTGGGATCTATCGGTTCGTGCACTACCATCCGGCACTTTCTCCGATGAAACATAAACCGACCATCGTCAGGAAAAATATGCCAGTTGTCAGCCATCGTGATCGGCACCAAAGGAGTCCCGGTCTCTATGGCCATTCGAAAAGGCCCTTCTTTAAAGCCCTGCATCTGAGGTGGTTGTTTGGACTTGATCCCACCCTCCGGGAAAATCGCCAGGGAAAATCCATTCACCAGGGCCTCTACGCTCCTGGAATAGGTCGCATATCGCTCGCGGATCTTGGATCGATCGACCGTGATATGAAATCTCTTAAACATATATCCGAAGAATGGCACTTTGGCAATGGAAAGCTTACCCACAAACTTGAAGGGTACAGGCACAAATGGAAGTATGGCGATGTCCAGGTAGGAAAAATGATTGGGGCAAAAAATGTACTTCTCGTTTTTGTTGAGCTTGGTCTCCATCCGGATGTCCATAGGCATCCCCACCATAAAGAAGAAGACATGCGCCCAGTAGTGATTGACCTTTAGGGCCAAACGATGCCACCGAAAAAGATCAGAAAGCAAAAACAAGGGAAATATCATAAGAAAAGTCCCCACAAAAATGATGGCCGAATACACCATGTATAGTCTCTGTAGGACTCTCCAAATAAAGCCGGATTTGATCTTTCTCATAAGCGGGGGCAAAACTAGCCAAGCATGCTGAATGTTCGATTCCACAGCGATAAGAAATTGGATAGAATGTCCAATATTTATTAATACACGGGCGATAACTATTGAGCCCTATTGATCATTTACACACCAGAGACGAATACCGCACATTTTTGAACGATTTGAAAAGTGGCCAAGAGACGATAAAGAGCCTTGATGCGTTAGATTTGTGAGAGCAACATAAGACTATTGAGAATGATAAGAATACCGATACTCTTCGCCACCGCCTGTCTACTACTATTCAGCAATCTGGTGAACGCCCAGACCATCCACGACCTCAACGCCCGTCTGGGCCGTGGCATCAACTACGGCAACATGTTTGAGGCGCCCACCGAAACCGAATGGGGAAACCCGTGGCAGCCCGAGTATCCGGGCATCATTGCCGACCTGTGCTTTGATCATGTGCGCATGCCCATCCGGTGGGAACCCGAAGAACGCAGTTCGGCAGCTCCCCCCTATACAATCACCCCGGAGTTTTTAGCACGAGTGAAAGAAGTGGTAGATGCCACGCTGGACGAAGGCCTTCACATCATCATCAACATGCACCATCACCATGATTTGTTTGATGATGCGGCAGCAAATAAGGATCGCTTTCTTGCTCAATGGACCCAAATCTCCGAATACTTCAAAGACTATCCCGATAGCCTGATATTCGAAATCCTTAATGAACCCAACACTACCGTCACGGCTGAGGTCTGGAATGAATACCTCGCTGATGCCCTGGACGTGATCCGGGTGGAAAACCCCACGAGAGCCGTACTTATTGGCACGGCCAACTGGGGAGGACTGGGAGGTTTGCCTGATCTGGTATTGCCCGAAGATGACAATATCATTTTGACGATTCATTATTACAATCCCTTCCAATTTACCCACCAGGGAGCCGAATGGTCAGAAGGATCAGAGGCCTGGCTGGGTACGGTATGGCAAGACACAGATCTAGAACGACAGGTCGTAGAAGGCGAGTTTGCCCCTCTCCGCGCTTTGAGCGAAAATGAGGGTGTAGCCGTGCATATCGGGGAGTTTGGGGCTTATAGTACTGCAGATATGGTATCGAGAGAAAAATGGACCACTTACCTTGGGCGGTACTTCGAAGAGCAAGGCTGGAGCTGGGCCTACTGGGAATTTAGTGCGGGCTTTGGTATTTACAATCCTTCAACCGAGCAATATATTGACGAACTGGTCAATGCCCTGCTGCACAATCCCATGCCCGAACCGGCTACCTACGAACGAACTACCATTTACAACAGTGACTTCTCCCAGGGAGTGGATAGCTGGAACCTTAACGCCAACAACGGAGCCAATGCACAGCTGTCTTCATCAAACAACTCACTCAACGTGAGTATTTCGCAGCTTGGAAGCGAAAACTGGCACATCCAGATGGTGAGAAATGGCTTCTCTTTTGAGCAAGACAAAAAGTATAGCATTTCGTTTACCGGGAGTGCTGAGGAGACCCGATCGGTCGGCTTCTATGCCGGCAAGGCGTCGGCTGACTGGAATCAATACGGCTCGACGAACGTGACGCTTACCCAATCTTCCACAGAGTATTCTGCCGTGTTTGATATGAGCACGACTGACTCCAATGCACGGCTGGTGTTTGACCTGGGGTCTTCCACTCATGATGTCGCGATCACGGACATCAAAGTTGAAGAACTTGAATACCGAGCTCCTGAAGAGCCCACCGACCCTGATCCACCGCTCAGCCTCGATCAAAGCTATATTGAGACCATTTTCCCAAACCCCAGCTATGGTCGGTTGAATATCCACAACATAGACGGATACGAGCGCATCAGTATTTACACGGCGACTGGCCAAAAAGTCGTCACGGTACCCATCGAGCCCGGAATGAACACCATTGACACCCATCGCTGGCCGAAGGGCTTATGTTTTATTTCCCTGACAAGTAAAACCCGTCAAGCGTCATTCAAGGTCTGGATAAAATAATTTATGGGAACGCATCCTGTCAATCTGGCCCTACGATTTCTGCTCGAATTGCTCACGCTGCTGAGTGCAGGATACTGGGGTTGGAAACAATACAACGGTCTTTTACAATGGGTAGTAATGCTCGGGCTTCCGCTTTTGCTCGCAGCCATCTGGGGCACTTTCGCCGTACCCGGTGACCCCAGCCGGTCAGGAAATGCACCGATTCCCACGCCGGGCACCGTTCGTCTGATCCTTGAGCTTGCATTCTTTGCTTTGGGCTCTTGGGCTATGCACCGATCCGGATTTGAAAAATCGGGTTGGATTTTCATGACAGTGGTATTGATCCATTACCTGATATCGTACGATAGGATTGTTTGGCTTTTAAAGCAAGGTTAGCTATTGTTACAATAAACTTTTCAAAACATATGATCCCACCTAACCTTGCCATAATCACCCTTCTATTATTTTCTCTTTTCTCGCAAAGTGCGCTTGCTCAACACCTATTCCCGGAAAAATATTATCGGTGCAACATTGCAGGAATGACGCTGGAACAAGATACCGCCAAAGCAAAAAAGGATCCATCAGAGTTTATTGAACTATTCACCTCCTCCACTCCTGAAGCTACTCGAAGGAGACTAGAAGGGAGATTAACAATGCAAATAGTTGTATATCAAGATGGAAGCAATTGTCTTTTGAGCGTAGAAAACAATACTACAGTCACCACTGAAGATCTAGGCCTTAAAACCATGATAGATAAAAAGCTGAGATGGTTCCCTCATAAAGATCTTTACATAAGCACTATTGTGGAACTCACATTTGACGGAGCTGGAGAAGTGGTTTATCGTAGACTAGGATTTGACTTTGACAGAGGCCTACATGAGTTGAAATACGCGGGAGCATTAAACATTCCTAAGGATTGATGAAACAAAGACTACACTTTATTTTACTCGGGGTACAATCCGTTTCGGATGCCTCCCGGTTTTACGATGCGCTTGGATGGCAGCGGGCATCAGACAGCCACGCGGGTTTCGTCAAATACAATTTGGGCGGTTATTGCATCGCACTGATCTCCAAAGACGATCTGGCCAAAGATGCGCTATTCCCTTCTTCTGAGGGGTCTGGTTTCCCTGGCGCTGCATTCGTTCATTTGGTCAAAACCGAAAAGGAAGTCGCCCAAACGCTCGAAAAAGCTGTGAAGGCCGGAGGCACACTGGTCAAACCCGCTACAGTCACACCGTATGGCGTGGCAGGCTATTTCAAAGATCCGGATGGCCACCTCTTTGAGGTCGACTATGAAGAAAAATTCCGCTTTGACGAAAAGGATCAGTTGATCACCGAATAATCAAGATGGAAACACCAACTACTTTGCAATCCTAAATTGCAGGCCTATCGTTGGGATGAAAACGTTTCCAGTAGTTGTTTCCTCGGGGTAGCTGATGTTTTGCAGGTTGGAATAGGGCAAGATGACTTCCACCGAAAAACGATCAGAAAATGCGTAATTGGTGCCGATGCCCAGCCCAAAGGTTCGCATGGTTCCGTCGTATTCTGGGGTCGTTTCATAGCTCAATGCCCCTAACCCTATCTGTCCTTCGGCAAAGACCCGAAATTTAGATGCACCCAAATAGTATCTGCAATAAACACTCGCTCCCAGGGAATTAATACCGGACACCTTGCCATTGAAGCCTAATAAACCCACCACCAGATTGTCCGATAAGTAATAGCCTGCATTGGCTCGGATCGCATACCCCGGGTCTTGTTGGCCATCAAAATACAGCACCGGAAGTCCTCCAAAGCCAAACTCAATTGAACTCTTTGAACCCTGAGCGAAACTGAAATTAGATAGAAAAAAGACTAGGATAAATGATATAAAAAATGATTTCATGATTAGGAGGTTTTACTAAGGAAATGCAATCGAACACTTCCCGGTTGTCTAAAGTTAGACACAATAATTCACAACTATTTATGTAGTCTTCTACATACTTTACTATATTTACGTAGACAACTACATAAAATGAAAGACTTTGCCAAAGAGCTGGGGTGTTTAGGATTTACGATACGCTTGAAAAGGTTGAGTGACGCCCTGATCCACGACGGAAAGAAAATGTATAAGGAGATGGGTCTGGACATCGAGCCCAACTGGTACGTAGTATTCCGGCTGCTCAAATGTGAAAAGGAGCTGACCGTAATGGAGATTGCAGAGCGTGTAGGCCTCACCCATCCTTCGGTGATTACCCTGACCAACAAAATGATGGCCGCAGGATATTTATCCTCCCGACAATGCAACCAGGACAGCAGGAAGCGGCATCTAACCCTTACCGACAAGGCGCATAAAAAACTCCCTGAATACGAGAAAATATGGGATGCCGGAGAAAAAGGAGTAATAAAAGTGCTGGAAGGAACACAAATAATTGAAGACCTGGAAAAGCTCGAGATCCTCTACCGTGAAAAGGGATTTCGAGAAAGGACATATAACGAACTAAACGCCACGCCATGAAGGAAGTATCAACCCTCCCCGTAGAAATCCTCGATTACAGTCCAGAGTTTGCCCGCGATTTCGCCGAACTCAACTACGAATGGCTCAATGAATATTTTGAAGTAGAACCTCACGATGCAGAAATGCTCGATGATCCTGAGACGCACATCATAGGCCCGGGCGGTAAGATCTTCATCGCCCAGCTCAACGGTGGAAACGTGGGTACCGTGGCACTCATCGCTGACGGAAAGGGTGTTTTCGAGCTGGCCAAAATGGCCGTCACCAAAAAATTCCGTGGCCTGGGTATCGGCAAGAAACTCATGGAGCGGGCCATCTGGTACTGCAAAGAAAAGAAGATCAAAAAAGTCTATCTGGAGTCAAATAGCAAACTCACCCCTGCCCTCACTTTGTACGAGAATTTCGGGTTTGTCCATGCTGAAAATGACAAGGACACTCCTTATTGTCGATGCAATGTGTATATGGAGTTGGTGATTAAGTAACTCCTACGAAGGTGCACATTTGAGGCCACATCAATTCTGCTTGCCTCACAGCCGCTATTTTCCTATCTTAACGATGTGGTTCTCCACACCCCGCAGCATATCTGAGAAAAGTCGATTATTTCTAGGTTCTTGTTACATCCGATTGTAATTGTTTACAAACGAGTACCAACGGAGTGCATTGTAAATAAAAATATTAACTAAAAAATGCTTCAAAGAAAAAACACACTTGGGTGCTATACAGATATGAGGAACATTTTTTTCAATATGAAAAGACTGTTTTTATTTTTCTTTCTATTCCCGATTCTCTGTTATTCGCAGAACAAAAAGGAATTCACTCTATATCTATCGGTTTCTGCCGATAACATTATTGAAGCACAAGCTAAGAGCAACATATCTAGGCTTTTGCGGGAGTTTAATGACATAACTATAACCGACTCGTATGAATGCGACTATGAACTAAGAATTATTATTCTAGAAAATCATAATAAATCTGGTTATCAAACAGGATTTACGGCATCAATTAGTATTCTTAAACCATTAGCTCCAGAGGATTTTACATCTTATATTGCTCAGCGATATACTTATGAAAACAGAACCGACAAAGATGAAATGGTTGAATATTTTAGTAACAAATTTAAAATCGACACCTCATACATTTATTCAGGAATAGCCGATAAAATCTACGAAAAGGGTGTATATCAAACGGTAAATTCTTTTCTTCTTGTCGATAACGAGCTTCGAAGCATTTGTGAAAGAATAGTAGCAGGAATTGACACAGAAATTCTCGAACCAGATAGAATTGAATATGACAAGCTTTGGAAAAATTAGTAAGGCATGCATTTTGGCATTGTTGATCATGTTTTGCGATCAGACAATTGCTCAAAAAAAAAGCAAATCAGATTTTTCCAAATCACTGCAAGAAAACTTGGAAAACACGTTTAATATTAGTTATCTGCCGTCTGGCTTTTTTGATTGCGGTTATGAAGTGTATTTAACGAGTTCCACCCCAGAATTGGAAACCGGATATCAAGTATCAAAAAAATGCTTACCTCAATACTTTGATCAATTGCGATTCTCAGATAAGGGAGTTAAAATGATGGCCAGCTTTGAAGATGCCTTTGTCAATTCTTGCGTCTCTCAAACCAAAGAATATGAACAGGTTCTTTATACGGGCAGATATTGTAAATGTCTTCACGAACAATATGTTAAATATGAAATTGGATTTGATCACTTGATGGAACCCGGTTTTCAGGATACTGAATTTTTTCAGAAGGTATTAACATACTGCTATTCAATTCATGAGAAATGACAAAGTGCCGAAAACCATTAATCAACCAAACTGGCTTCCACAATGGCGCGCGTTTGAGCACAGCGGAAACGCGTGACCGTTATTACTCAATCAGCCGCACCTTCAACAACCCCGACCCGCCGGAATAATCCCTTGCTGAACTATACCAATAATATTCAGGCTCATCAACAATCTCTGCTTCGACAGGGTTTTGATGAATGTAGTCCAGTTTTTCTTCCATTAGTGATGTCCTATCCAAGTGTATCGGATGATTACCATCTTGCCAAACCTTGTTTTTTGAAATTCTTTTTAGCGAATCAGCAGATTGCCTAAAGGCCCTGAGCAACCAAGTCTTACGACTCTCATTGATTTTGCCACATTCCTTTACAATTTCCCTGGCGGTATGCTTTTTAAAATCTCTGATAATTCCACTTAGGTCTTTGCCCTCACTACCAATGATCATATGCAAATGGCTGGGCATGAGCACCCAGCCATAGATAATCATGCCCTTTTCCTTTTGACAAAACTTCAGGGAATCGAGAATCAAATGTTTAAATTCCTTTCTGGTGAACAGGTCAATCCAATGTACGACGGTGCAGGTAACAAAGTAGATACCTTCAGGGTCACGGAATTTGTATTTTTCTGACATTCTGCAATATACGAAACGATGCGAAGGGTCAAGTCATGTGGTTCCGCTGGGGATGTCTATTATAGGGCAAGGCACGCGTTTCCGTCCCGATAGTTATCGGGACTCAAACGCGCGCCAGGAACGTGTCCATATTCAATCAGACCATCAGAATATTTATATTTTTCTATGATTGCATATTCATACCCATTTCTCTAAAGCTGAAAAAAGGTTCTTAATTCATTCAAATAAAGCCTTTTTGAATCAAGGAAAGCGCTTAACCCATTTGTAATTCCTTGAGTCCTTCAAATAATCCAATCCCTTGGTAACATATGTTACGCAAGCGGATGAGCCCCCCGTCTAGTTTTGTCGAAATTTTTAAGACAACTAATGACGAAGAGGATAACAAAGATGATCGTGGCGATGGGGATGATGCTCCCGGTCGTGACGGCCCGGGCACAGGATACCCTGATGATTACAAAGTCAGAAATTCTAACCCGGATCAATACTGATAACCTGCAGGTAAAAATCGCAGAGAATTCGTTTTCATCCGCACAAGCGGACTACAAGCAATCGACTGCCGTGTTTTTACCGAGCATTACAGCTTCACATACAGCCATGGTGACGAATAACCCACTCATGGCGTTTGGGTCGAAGCTGAATCAGGCACGGGTCACGCAGGCCGATTTCAATCCTGACATTTTGAACAATCCCGATGATACGGAAAACTACGCTACGGTGGTAGAGGTAATACAGCCGTTGATCAACCTGGATGGGTTTCAGGAGCGCAAGGCCGCCAAATCTAAAATGGAAGCCTACGAACTGCAAACAGGCAGGACGCGGGAGTACCTGGATTTGGAAGTAGAAAAGGCCCTCATGCAACTGCAGCTCGCCTACCAGGCACTGGCTGTTTTGGAAAAAGCCCACCACACCGCCAATCAAAATCTGAAGGTGGTGAATGATTACTTCGAACAGGGCATGCTGCAAAGAGCCGATGTGCTGGACGTACAGATCCGGGTCAACGAAGTGCAAAATCAATTGCACAACGCCCAGAGTAACGTGCAAAACGCATCGGACTACATCGCTTTCCTAATGAATGCCGAGGATACAGATATCGTCTTCAAACCCTCCGAGGCGATAGTCACAGACGTTGGAAGTACAGCTTTCGCTCCGGCCGTTCCTGACAGCAGAAAGGACGTAATGGCCATGAAGAAGTCGGTCGAGGCTCGTGAGAAGATGTACCAATCGGGTAAGATGAAGCTTATGCCCCGGCTTAATGCTTTTGGCAGCTATCAGATGTATGATGACCAATTGTTTGGAGCCAATGGCAAAGGATACCTCGTAGGCGCACAGCTGACCTGGACGCCATTTGACGGGATGAAGTCCATTGGAAAAATGGAAAAGCACAAGGTAGAATACGAAAAATCGAAAAACGAACTGGATCAGTATTTGGCGCAAAGTCAGATGGAGCTCAACCGTGGCCTGCGACAGCTCAAAGACGCAGAAAACAAGTCGCGCAACTCCAAACTGGCCCACGATCAATCGATAGAATCTTACAGAATCAAGCAAAACCGATTTACTCAGGGTCTGATCAAAACCAGCGATCTACTCATGGCAGAAACCCAGATGTATAAAAAAGAACTGGAATACCTACAGACGGTATTCGAATACAACTACACAAAAAAATACTTAGAATTTTTAACTCAATAGAAATGAAATATTTAGCATATATATTAATCAGCACCCTCGCCATCGGACTGTGGAGTTGCGGTGGTGACAAACAGGCTGACATGCACACCGCACCGGCCATTCCTGTCACGGTGGAGAAAGTCATCGCGACAAGCGGATCGGCCAGCATATTCGCCAGTGGACAGGTAGAAGCAGAAAGCAGCGCGAACCTAAGCACACGACTCATGGGTCATGTAACCCGGCTCCACATCAAGGTAGGTGATCGGGTGAGAAAAGGAGACTTACTCATCAGCATCAATACCACAGACCTGGAAGCCAAGAAGGCCCAGGTGGAAGCATCTATCATCCAGGCACAAGCCGGATACGACAATGCCAAAAAGGACTACGAACGGTTTCAGTCACTTTATGAGCAAGGCAGTGCTTCCCAAAAAGAGCTGGACGATATGACCACCCGCTTTCAGATGGCGGAAGCCGGATTGAAGGCGGCTCAGCATATGAAAAAGGAAATCGAAGCGCATTTCACTTATGCAGAAATTCGCTCACCGTTCTCAGGGGTAGTGATCAACACCTTCGTGAAAGAAGGCGATATGGCCAACCCGGGCATGCCGCTCGTCAGCGTAGAATCGACCGGCAGTCAACAGGTGGCCGCCATGGTGTCAGAGTCAGATATCAAGCAAATCCGAAAAGGACTGGACGTAAAGGTCAACATCAAGTCGTTGGACAAGATGGTCGACGGGACAGTCACTGAAGTAAGCCGTTCTGCAAAAAACACCGGGGGTCAGTACCTGGTCAAAATTGACCTGGACGAAGAAGACGAAAGCATCCTATCAGGCATGTTTGTGAACGTGGCCTTTCCTGTCGCACAGGAATATGAAGGGTCACGAATTTCTATCCCTACTTCTTCCCTGGTGAAAAAAGGACAGCTCACGGGTGTGTACACCATTGGGGCGGACGATACAGCCATCCTCAGATGGCTCAGAACAGGCAAAGTCAGCAATGAGCAGGTAGAGGTTCTTTCAGGCCTGGCGGCCAATGAAACATTCATTGCCAAAGCAGACGGCCGATTGTACAACGGAGCGAAGGTTTCAATTCAGTAAAGCGATGCAGGAAGGAATATCAGGAAAAGTCGCCAATTTTTTCATCAACTCGAAGCTCACCATCCTGCTGATGGTGGCATTGATGATCATTGGCGTGTACAGTTCGAGCTTGATCCCTCGGGAAGAAGAACCCCAGATCAACGTACCGATGGCCGACGTGATGGTCGGTTATCCGGGAGCGGGACCTTCTGAGGTGGAAAGCCGGGTGGTTAAGCCGTTGGAAAAGATCATCGGAAACATCAAAGGTGTGGAGCACATCCACAGTATGGCGATGAACGGTCGGGCGATGCTTATCGTGCAGTTTTATGTAGGTGAGGACATCGAGCGATCGTATGTCAAGCTCTACGATGAGCTGATGAAGCACAAACACATTTTCCCCAAGGGGGTATATGAGCCCCTGGTGAAAACGCGATCCATTGATGATGTACCCATGCTGGGGATCACACTTTGGAGTGAAACGTATGACGACTTCCAGATTCGGGAGGTAGCAGAGGAGCTGACTTCCGAAATCGAAAAAGTGAAAGACGTGGCGATTACCCAGGTGATTGGAGGCCGAAACAGGCAACTTCGCATCACCCTGGATCGCGACAAAATGTACGAAAACGAAATGGATGCCCTGGCAGTGATGCAAATGATCCAGGCCAACAACTCCAGTTCGCAATCAGGCAGCTATGTGCAAGGTGATGAGGAATACCTAATCACCACAGGGCAGTTTCTATCCTCTCCGGAGGATGTAGAAAACCTCGTGGTGGGTGTGCATGACAACTTGCCGGTGTATTTGCGTCAAATCGCTGAGATCATCGATGGCCCGGAAAAACCCGCCAGCTATGTGTCATTTGGCTATGGTAAGGGACAAGAGGTCAAGGGGGATTTCCCTTCGGAATATCCGGCGGTGACCATTTCTGTAGCCAAAGTAAAAGGGGCCGATGCGATGAAGATCGCGGAAAAGATCATCGACAAAGTAGATGATCTGAAACTCGACCTCATTCCCGATGACATCAAGGTAGAGATCACTAGAAACTACGGCGAAACCGCTTCGCACAAGGTAGCCGAACTGCTGCTCCACCTTGGTGTGGCAATCGTAGCGGTGACGGTGCTTGTGATGCTGGCCATGGGCTGGCGTGGCGGACTTGTCGTGTTTTTCTCGGTTCCCCTGACATTCGCGTTGACACTGTTCAGCTACTACATGCTGGGCTATACCCTCAACCGGATCACACTTTTTGCACTGGTGTTTGTGGTGGGTATTGTAGTGGATGATAGCATCATCATTGCGGAGAACATGCACCGACATTTCAAGATGAAGCGGTTGCCCTTTATGCAAGCGGCCATCTATGCAATCAACGAGGTAGGCAACCCGACGATCCTGGCAACCTTTACGGTAATTGCGGCGATCCTGCCCATGGCTTTCGTATCCGGCATGATGGGACCTTACATGAGCCCTATGCCGATCGGTGCATCCATCGCTATGATGCTGTCGTTATTTGTGGCGTTGACAGTAACGCCTTACCTGGGCTATCACCTCTTGAGAGAAAAGGACGAGCAGGAGCACAAAGAGGAAGAAGGTCATGAGACTAGCTGGATCTACAAGGTGTACAAAAAGATCGAACAGCCCCTATTGGATAGTGGGGCAAAGCGATACATCATGCTCGGAGTTACGGTATTGATGTTGCTTGGGTCTGTGGGGATGTTCTTCACCAAATCGGTAGCGGTGAAAATGCTGCCTTTTGACAACAAGAACGAATTCCAGGTAGTGATTGACATGCCCGAGGGCACCACGCTGGAGCGTACTTCAGCCGTGGCTCGGGAGATTGCACAGTACCTGACGTCCGTTCCTGAAGTGGTGAACTACCAGAGCTATGTGGGTACCTCCGCACCGATCACGTTCAACGGGTTGGTAAGGCACTATGACCTACGGGGCGGCAGCAATATGGCCGACATCCAGGTCAACCTTTTGGCGAAAGCCGATCGATCAAACCAGAGCCACGATATAGCCAAGATCGTGCGACCGGAGATCAAGACCATTGCTGAAAAGTACAATGCCAATGTCAAGATCGTGGAAGTGCCTCCGGGACCTCCGGTACTGTCGACTATCGTGGCAGAAATCTATGGCCCCGACTATGACGAACAAATCAAAGTGGCCGGACAGGTGGTGGAGATACTGGAAAACACCGATGATGTGGTAGATATCGACTGGATGGTAGAGGCAGACCAGACGGAGTACGTGCTGGAGATCGACAAGGAGCGCGCCATGCTCAATGGGATCGCCCCAGCCCAGATCGTTGGAAATCTGACATACCTGTTGGGTGAGCATCCGATCTCCAATCTGTATGATGAAGCTTCGAGTGACCAGGTGGCGATCGTATTGTCATTGGATGACAAGGACAAGAGCAGCCTTCAGGACATTCAAAACCTCAAGGTCAAAAGCAGCAGAGGTGGGACGATACCTGTGAGCGACATAGTCCGAATCAAACCCAAGACTGTTGAGAAATCCATTTACCGAAAGGATCAAAAACGGGTGGTCTATGTGCTGGCAGATATGGCTGGTGGATTGGAAAGTCCGGTTTATGCGATCCTGGGTATGAATGAAAAACTTCAGGATATGGATTTACCCAAGGGCTATTCCGTGAACGAACTATACATGGCACAGCCGGATGATGAGAGCGATTTCACGGTCAAGTGGGATGGTGAGTGGCAGATCACCTTGGAGGTATTCAGAGACCTGGGTGCAGCGTTTCTGGTGGTGATCATTATCATTTACATGCTGATTGTGGGATGGTTCCAAAACTTCAAAACCCCGATCGTGATGATGATTGCAATCCCCCTTTCTCTGGTAGGAATTGTCCTGGGGCACTGGTTGCTGGGAGCATTCTTCACGGCCACCTCATTCATCGGGATGATTGCCCTGGCGGGTGTGATGGTACGAAACTCGGTGTTGCTTATTGACTTTATCGAGATCCGGCTCAATGAGGGTGTACCCATGAAGCAGGCCATCATAGATGCGGGTGCGGTGAGGACCACCCCTATCCTATTGACCACCGGAGCGGTGGTGATTGGGGCATCGATCATTTTGTTTGACCCGATCTTCCAGGGGCTGGCGATCTCGTTGGTGGCAGGTGCTATTGTTTCTACCTTACTCACGCTTATCGTAGTTCCCTTGATCTACTATATGACGGAAAAGAAGAAGTGGGAGGATATTCAAGAGAAGAAGTAAGAACTGATGGCATGCGAAATAGATTTTTTTCGATCCTTTTTATGCCCCCTACCCCCTGAAGGGGTGATCGAAAGTCCTTTAGGGGATTTAGGGGCAGGGTAGATTGTTTGATTCTTTTCTTAAAACCAAAATCTATCTCACATGTCACTAATTATTAAACCCAAGTAAAATGAAATTATTAATCATAACAGCGGTAAAGGTTTTCGAAAAGGAGATCGGCGCTATTCTAAAGGATTCTGCCGTGCTGGCCTACTCACACCAGGATGTGATCGGCCATGGCAACTCCCCAGACGAGATGGCCAGCAATTGGTTCGCAAGCAGTGCACAGGATAAAGAATCGGTGATGTTTCATGTGTTTGCCAAAGAGGATAATGTCGACAAGGTATTTGAGGGTGTGAAGGCTTTCAATCAAAAGCAGGAATCTCAGTCGAGAATCCATGTCGCAGTATTAAACATAGAAAAATCAAACGAAGATGATCAATAGAGTAATAAGAGCGATTGCAGGTTCATTCATATTGTTGAGCCTGCTGCTAGCCATATACGTCAACATCAACTGGCTGTGGTTTACGGCCTTTGTGGGAGCAAACCTCCTTCAGAGCTCCTTCACCAAATGGTGCCTGATGGAGGACATCCTGAAGGGCTTAGGCCTGCGGGATGGCCAGTCCAGGAAATGTTAGAATTGGTTTGAGATAAGTGATAAAAGCCTCGGTATATGTCGGGGCTTTTTTGATTCAAGGGCTAAAACATGGCACGCGTTTCCGCTGCGCTCAAACGCGCGCCAGCAAAGCGACAATGGTAATTTCCGTTCAATCCCTTCCCATATGTTTCATCTTCTTATGCCCCCGATGTCCCATCCGATCGGGTAGGTCATCGAGTACTTTGAGAAGTTTTTCCCGTTGATCAGGGCGGCAGATTTGAGACAGTGACCGTATGTGGTCAAAGTTTTCCTGCTTCATGAGCTGATGCAGGGAGTCCATCTTTTCACTGATATTGGCCTCTACCTCCGGCTGGTCATTGACGATGGCACGATGTAGCTCACGATTGAGCAGACGAGTTTCGCGGCCAAGCGCTCTAAGTTTTTTTTGATGTGCTTTCTGCAGTTTTGTGAAAGCTTCTTTTTGATCTGAATCTAAATTCAATCGTTTCTGAATTAATTGTTCTGTTTTGAACCTATTGGGTTCTTTCTTGAACCTTTTGTCCCTGGCCGATCTTTTTTGCCACACCATGGCCAGTAAGGACACATTTAAGATTACCAATACTACAACCGATACGGTCAATATTTTTTGATACGTGTTCATCCTATTCAAATTCTAAATAATCAATAGATTCATACAGCAATCCACCATCAGCCAACTCATCAGTTGTTTCGAGTTGGGTTCCTTCCTCCGGCCAGCCTGACATCAAGGTGCCCATATTGAGCAATGCCAGCACGATCATAGCTGCCGCACTATAGCCCAGCCATTTGGTCTGAACAGGCTTGGGGAGAAACGAAATCTTTTGAAACAATTCCTTTTCAAAGTCCCCACCTACGTTGGCCCTCTGAAGATTGTCTAAAGCCCCAAGGGCCTTTTCCGCTTCATTCATTGGATCATGTGCTTTCATAGTACGCTCTTAGTTTCACTTTTAGATTTTCCCTGGCCCGGTTCAGCAGCGACTCGATGGCCCCTTCTTTCTTTTTCATCACTCCCCCTATTTCTTTGAGGCTAAGCCCTTCCACTTTCTGCAGGGTAAAAGCCACTTTCTGCGATTCGGGCAGGGTATCTATCGCCGAAAACAAAATGGCAGCTCTTTCCTTATTTTCAAGCGTCACGCCCGGATGGTCAAACCGACCTGTCGAAAGACTCGAATCCTCAATTAGCTGCTGGCTCTCCGCCTTCCGCTTTTGTCGGCCGGTTTTCCTGATGTATTCGAGGCTTTTATTGACGGCAATCCGGTACAGCCATGTCCCGGGTCGGGCGTCACCCCGAAACCCATCCAGTTTTCGATAGACTTCAATAAAGACTTCCTGAGCCAAATCCTCTGCATCTTCCGCATTCTTCACAAATCCCAGGCAAGTATTAAATACCTTGTGCTTATGCTCACGCACGATCTGTTCAAAATCAATTGTGTTCACCGGTAGGCCTTTGACTCAGAAAGTTATGGATTAATATCTGTTTGGCCCGCCTTTTCGACCATATCCCCTGCCCTGTCCTCGATCATAGCCCATGTCATCGAAGACCACCTTTTGGTCCTCATCGAGCAGGGCCCGCACTTCCAGCTTGTGCTTCACACGGGCAGCAAATAGTTTTCCGTTCAGGTCATTGATGTCACTGACCAACGCATTAATTTTTTTGTCGCTTATCGGGTCTTTTGACACGGCGGCCTTTAGCTGCGCCTGCTTGATATCCAATTCGTTTCGATAATCCTGTGTAGTAGATCGATGAGACAATCTCAGTTGATCAATCTGCTTTTGCTGCGTTTCATTGAGGTTTAACCTTTCCTCCATTTTCATCTTGCAGTCACCTCCTTGAGGGCCACGTTGTTGTCCATTCCTTCTTGCCTCTGGTTGCGCCACTATAGCGGTACTCAAAACCAGACCTAATGCGAATAATGCTAATCTTTTCATCTTCTTATTATTTTGTGTTTGGTAGGTTAGATGCCCTTGCTGGAAAAACCCTTCGGAAGAATTTGATTTTTTTGAATTAAATTCATGAATATGAAAGTAATCATCACAGGAGCATCCGGTATGGTAGGCAGAGGCGTACTTTTGGAATGTCTGGATCATCAAGATGTAGAAGGAGTGCTGTCAATCGGGAGAACACCTTTGAACATTGAGCACCCCAAACTCAAGGAAATCACCAACACCGATTTCAGTGATTATGCATCGATCCGGGACGAGCTAATGGGATACGATGCCGCCTACCTGTGCATGGGCATCAGTGCTGCTGGATTGTCTGAGGAGCGATATACGGAGATCACCTATGAGTACACATTGGCTTTGGCCAAAACCCTCTATGAATTGAATCCAAACATGACTCTGACCTATGTGTCCGGAGAAGGAACAGACTCCACCGAAAAAGGACGCACCATGTGGGCAAGGGTAAAAGGGAAGACTGAAAACGATCTATTGAAACTTGGATTCAAACAAGCCTATATGTTTCGCCCTGGTGGGATCATCCCACTTCGAGGCATTAAGTCCAAAACAAAACTCTACCAGTTTTTCTATGACTATTTTATGTGGCTCATCAAACTGATCAAGCTGATGGCCCCCAATTCGATCGTAAATACCACACAGATAGGATTGTCTATGATCAACGTAACAAAATCGGGATATGACAAGTCTATTCTAAGACCCATTGACATCATCAAATCATCTCAATGACCAAAAAGGACAAACGACTTAACCGATTCAAAAAAATCATTAAGACCTCTGCGCTGATCATCGCGATCGGCATCATGTCTTTGCTCTATTTTCTCACCACCGCCGAGCCGCCAATTCTGAAAGGTGAGGTAGAATATGGAATCGAGTACAAACCCGAACTTGAGCTGGATGTCTACTTCCCTACCCACCGAATCTATGAAAAATCCCCCGTGGTACTATTCCTACACGGTGGAGCTTGGGTCACGGGCAGAAAAGAATCCCTCAACCTCAAGCGTCTCAATGGAGCCATCAACGGTCTGCGTGAAAACGGCTACACCATAGTAGCCCCCGAGTACACGCTGGCTAGGGAGGGTAAGTCTCCATTTCCTGACTGTATAGTGGATAGCTATGATGTAGTGCAGTGGATTGTTGAGCATGCTGATAGTTTGCAATTGGATCTGGGTACTTTTGGAATCATGGGTGAATCAGCCGGCGGACATATCGCTCTGATGACGGCTTATGCAAAACCACAGGATTTTGGGTTGGGCTATCAAAAAGTAAGCTTTGACTGGATCGTCGATGTGTATGGCCCGACTGACCTTACGTCGCTCTATCAATCCCAAACAGTGGACAGCCTCAATGCCGTGCTTGCAGAACTGCCCAGCCTGATCCGGGAACCGTTGGATCTTCCAAAACTCCTTTATGGCTTTGATCCAAGGATAGATTCCGTCAAGAGGATCGAAATGTCCAAAAAATACTCGCCTATCAGCTATTTAACCCCTGACGCTCCTCCTATACTGATCGTCCATGGCACCGAAGACATAGTAGTGCCCATAGAGCAGACCATCCTCCTCAAGGAAATGTACGACAGTCTTGGGATTTCCAATGAAGTCCTCATACTGGACGGAGTTCATCATGGTTTTTTCTTTGCCAGCGACGAGCAGAAGGAGTCTGTACAAAAGACGATACCGAAGTTTGTGTTGGCAATGAAGCAATTGCAGTGACCAAGTCACTGAACTAGAATCATTTCTTCTTCAACACAAAGGCAGCGATCAACGGAACCACCAGTCCTATTGGCAGCGGCTCCATGAAGGTTATCCCGGCTTTGATCAAGGGGTTCTTATATAGTTCGATCCATTGATTCATTTCGGCCTTATAGGCGTCTATTTCAGCGACCGTGGACCCAGTCGCTTTCATTTCTTTTATATATGCACTCATATAGTCCTGCATAAAATCCGGCATCATCAAATCCGAATAGACCATCCAGCCAAGCACATAGATCACGCAACCCACCAGGGAAATATAGAGCCCCACCAGGAACGCCTGTCCAAAACTAATCGTTTGTGTCGGCAGGGAATCCCTGTACTGCTTCACCCCAAAGAATACGCCCGTTCCGAAGGCCAGTACCATAGTAGCATATCCAATCGTCTGCCCCAGGGACATGTCGTAGCTGTCCATATCCATAAAGAGGCTGTTGAAGATCCACCAGGCGCTGTTCATGATCAGGCCTGAGATCAATCCGTAGATAAGTGCTGTTTTAAGTTTGCTCATAGTTTTATTTTTTAGGTCAAAGGACGGGATCGAACCCTACAATTTAGTCATACTTTCGGGTGATTTGGATGAAAAGGTGGTTCGATAACCGAAATTAGAGCCTTGCACTGTTCTTTAATGAGTAGTGATCAGTTCTAACTGCCGGGCCTTCTCGACCGCCTGGGTACGACGCTGTACATTGAGTTTCATATAGATATTAGAGATATGTGTCTTGATCGTGTTGAGAGATACGAACAGGGCATCAGCTATTTGTTGATTGGACAAGCCGTCGGCCATAAGCGACAATACCTCTATCTCTCTGTCGCTAAGTCCATATTGTTCTGCCTTATTCTGATTGGCTGTATGCCGGGATTTTCGATTGGCCACCCACAGGCCTACCAGTATACCCGCTGCAAGAAACAACACCCCGATGGCCAGACCATACCACTGCATGGAAAGATCCAGAATAATCACGCGATATTCTATCGTCTGCAAAATGACCAACACCAACCCCAACCCCAGTCCGTAAATCCAGTATGATCTATTTTTCATTTCATGCATTATAAAAAGCTGACTATCAAAATACTTACAAGTTTGGAGACTGTACTCAATAGGTCGAATTTAACCTAGGAAAAATGGATTGATCCAATCGTAATGGCATATAACGCTTAAGGTTAACGAAAATTCATGAAAATATTAACATTGAAATTCAGTAGGTAATTTCTTGTAAAAAATCAGCGAATTGTTCAACTTTATCTACACTTGGTTATAATTTAGTGTCGCGAAAGGGAGTTGCGGATAAGCGGCAACTCAAGCCAGCATAGGGAAAAAGAACTGGTATCAATTAAACAACAAACTACAAAAATGCCTATGTAACATAAACCACCTGATAACCTATACATTCAACAACACACGAGCTTAAATCTTGGGTTGCTCCCCACTCAACCAGCAACATTTTTAAAATAAGGATTAATTACATGATTCATTTCAATCCACCAATTGAAATGGATGATGGTTTAATATATATTTTTTTCAACTTAAACACTTTTTCGTATGAAAAAACCTTTCATTTTATTCCTCGCTCTAATGCTATCGCTGAGCTCCGGGGTGTACGCCCAGGACGAAGGTGGTGGTGGCAGTTTAGAAGGAGGTAATTTATTCATAGAAGTAACGGGGGATCCGTTTAGCGGTACCTCCCTGATGAACTTCGGCAACTTTAGGGCAAAGCTTGCCCTGAGTGAAAGTGCAGTCGTGAGACTGGGGTTCATGTTTGATGTAAACAATCGACAGCCCAGGCCCGATTACACTACTAATTTTATGATGTACGAGTTTACACCAGGATTTGAGTATCATATCAACAATGAGGGCTCGTTTAGCACCTTCATCGTGGCGGATGCTATCGTGGGCCTACAGTCCGCAAGCTATGAAAGCTCAGACGGGTTTTCTGTCGATGGTTCTACTCAATATCCTTCGGGTCCCGATTACAACTTCAGCGAAGGCAGCCGTGGCTACTTAAAGCTGGGCGGGTACATAGGATTTGGTGCCAACTACTTTGTTGGTGAGAAATTCTACATTGGAAGTGAGATCGGCTTTGAGTTTACAAGCACCATGTTCAGCGATGTAGAAGTCGATGGATTGCTTTTCCAGGAAGGAACCACTACCAATACAGGATTCATTAATGGAACCAATATTTTCAAGGTTGGATTCAAACTGCTTTAATGATTTAAAAACAAAACCATGATAAAGAAATATTTACTAAATACAATTCCCAGTGTGAGGAGCTTATTCCTGGCATTGGTAGCTGTACTTGTGTCACTCAACCTGAGTGCACAGACCATTACCATCAACAATGAACCCGATGGTATAGACGAGTACACTGGTGAAGACGAAGATGAGTTAGAAATTGACAACTTAACTGATCCTTTCCCAGCTGGTACTACTTTCATATTGTACCATGATACATTCGAAGAAGAAAATGAGCTCGCTTCTTTTACTTCTACGAGTGCAACTCAGGCGGTAGATTTCGTTTGGCCAGACATCAACGGAACAGTGAACCTTTTTGTAGGGGCCTTTTCGGGTGATGTTTATGAGGCAGAAACAGTCGATATCGATGTAGAAACCATGTTTCTCGCAGGCGCTGACGCATCAGAATCCGCCTATCCTGTCGATTTTTACAGAGCTGGTGCGCGATACCTTATTACAGAACCGTATGAAATTGATTTTGATGAAACAGTTATACTTAGCGTCGATCTAGACCTGTCAAGTGTAACTGTAGACAATCAAATTAACGTTCAAGTTTCTACAGATGGAGGCACTAACTATAGCTCGCTGACCGATATCGGCGGTGGCAACTCTGCATTTGACTTCTCTAATGACGGATTCCTGACATTTGACTTTGCCTTAACGGGTGTACAAACTGTACAATTCAGAGTGATTCAGCCTGATTCACCAGAACTAGCGATATACGAAGAACAGTGGGATGTTGATTTCATGGAAATTAACATCGGAGATGTCTATGCTCAGGAAGTGGCACCAGTGGCACTTACCGGCAATTCATTCACTGTTGTTAGACCTACATTGAACTCAAATCTTCTTGAAAACACAGACGGTCCTGTCAATATCAATGGAGGTACGGTTTATCCAAGCGAAGAAGTAGAAGTAAATGCTGAGCTTGCTGGGGTAACTCCTTTGACAAAATACAGCTACGAAGTACTTCTTTGGGATGAGGACGACAACTATCACTTCCTTGACAATCTATCTATAAATGCAAGTGCATCACCGATCGTTGCAACGGGTGACATTCCGTTGGATGCTCCATATGGAGACTATGACGTTGAAATTGTAGCTTATGAAGGTGCAAGTATCCAGGTAGGTCTTCTCGAAGACTTAGACTTAAGCACTACCGACGCTGATGACTTTACAGTGGTTGGAGGAGAGCAAACAATTTCAGGAATTGAATTCTCAGAAAGCGGTGATCGTCATATTACTTCACCAGCGTACAATGTATCTACTGCTACAGACAGCTACTTGGCTATCTGGTTAGGTAGGCTGCAAGATGAGTTGAGTCCTTCAGGCACGGACCTTATTATAGAGTTTAGTACTGATGGATCTTCATTCTCTGAATTAATGACAGTTCCTTTAAATAGCCTGCCAAATGGCAACAAGGAGATTTTAATTGAAGATTTGAGCGCAGCGATATCTTCAAGTACTTGGTTTAGAGTTCGACAAGAAGGCAACAATGGTCTTGATTTAGATGGTTGGATTGCTACTACATTTGAATTAAATGTAGGCTCTAATATTGTATCAGATAACCTGACACATGCTTCTTCACTGACTGTTGAAATTCTTGCACCAGCTATAGTACTAGATCCGATAGAGATCACTTTAGGTGAGTTGGCTTATCCAATGACAGAGCTGGATGTTGACTTCCATGTGGCAGCAGGAGAATTCCCTGCCGGCACCACTGCTCAGCTATTGTTGGCTAGAGGAGGTGATGCCGAATATGACATTCTGCTTGAATCAGATATTGACATCACTGCGGGCCATGATGACACTCCTGTAACTGTGAGTTTTGCCGTTCCTCCAATCGAGGCAGGTGATTATAACATATATCTTAATACTGATAATGGGGTCGAGTCCAACGCCCAGAGCCTGGCGGTGTATGACCTGGATATTGAGATAACCGATATTGTGTACAATGACCCTGTTCCTGTCGACGAAGACGATTGGACATATCCAGGAGGATCTATTACAGTGAATTACACCATGGGAGGTACTCCAGGTGCAGGCGCTGAATTGGTACTTAGCGTATGGAACGATGATACTGATGAGTACGACATGATCGGAGCGACTACTACGTTCAACGGATCTATCACTGCCACCCTTCCTACAGATAATGATTACGGTCCAGACCCTGAAATAATGATAGGAGTCGCTGCCGGAGTGTATTCTTCAGGATTTACCGTCAATATAGAACTTCAAAACTGGTATTTCAATCCTGCTCCTGAAGGTTTTGTCATTGAAGGAGAAGAAACCTATTCTGGAGCTGAAACCGCTTTGGTTTCCGAAGGTGTTCGAAGCGTTACTACCCCGGAATACGACATAAGTCAAGGAGGTCAGCTTCATTTTAACTACAGAACAATGGTGACTTCATCACCTGTTACAATCAGAATAGAAGGATCTACCGACAGTGGTGCTACATGGGTTGAGTTTGATGAGCATACTATCAACACCTCAGTCAACAACTGGAATTCAGGATGGTTTGTAATACCGCGTGAACTTTGGTCTGATGCGACTCAGTTTAGAATGATATACAACGAGGATGGATCTTCTGGATACGAAGAAGATATAGTTCAGATATATTATTTCAGAATCTATGGGCCAGAATTCTTTGAAGTTGTTGGCGATGCACATGAGCTAAGGCTCTTGTACCCTGCTTTGGATATTACCATTCTTGACGAGACCAATTTCATCTTTGCGGAAGATGTAGCCATCAACTACAACGCACAAGGATTCCCTGCAGGAACCGAATACGCTGCGGTAATCGAGCAGGATGATGATTACTTTGTATTGGGAACCAGCAATGGCCAGGGAGCATCAAGTATCGCTGCTACCATGCCTAATACACATCTGGATCTTGATGACCCTAATGAAAATTATGATCTGATCATAGTACCCTTCATGCCTGCAACAGCCGGTGGAGATTACATTCAAGGCACAACAGAAGTGCTAGACGATGATGACGATGACTTCCCTGAAATCGAAGGTGACGTAGATGGTGGCGATGGTAGTTTCGATTTTGATGACGAAGGTGAAAGATTCACCATAACACGAGAAATCGATCTCTCTGATGCTGAAACGGTTTATTTGAACTTCGCAATCAACTTCCCAGGTCATGGCAACATTGACATTATGGAAAATCAAAATGTCATCCCAAGACTGGAGGCTTCTACGGATGGTACCACCTGGACCTTGATTCCTGTAGAAGAGTTGGCAGAAGGAGAAGTTGCAATGTATGATGAAGGCTACTTGTACGAAGAGAAAACGTACGCAGCTCCCGTTCCAAGTGGTTTCTTTGGAGCCACAACTCAGTTTAGATGGAGTCAACCTTTGAATCTGGGTTATCAAGAGAACCGGTGGGATCTGAACAATGTATCTGTTACTATTAATCGCGGTAATGCCGTTCCTGATTTCATATACACAGATACCAATAATGACATAGCCATAACTATTGATGCTCCCGATCTTGCAAACTACAATTGGTCTCAGGCTGATCTGCAAGATGCGGTTTTCAATGGTGAGACATTCGATTACATCTGGGAGATTGATCCGGATTCTGATGGCAAGCCATTCCCTGATGGTACGGTATTTACCTTCACGTTGCAGGAGCAAGATCCTGTTACTGCAAGGAAGTTTGTCGTAGGTCAAAATACAGGATACGGCACCTTCACTTCAAATACCCTGAACTACCAGGAGAACGAAAACCAAGGTGTGTATGTGACTGCAACATTGGCTGTAGGAGATGAGGAAGTCGTGTTCTACGAAGAAGAATGGGTAGGTTCATTCAATGTATTCTGGCAAGTGGTTGAGACTTTCTTCATGGGTGACCTTGATGAAACTCTATTCTCTGGAAATACTGCTCAGTTCAGGTATGAAATGGTGAACAACTCCACGGCTGCTGATAACGCAGTGTACGAAAGCCTTTTCTACAATTTGATTATAGAAAATGCTTACAATGGATACGATTATGTGCTTGCCTCTCAACAGGGCATTAGCGTCAATACTTTCGATGTTCAGATTCCTCCATTTATAACAAGCGATAGAAACTTCGTGGTGAGAGCTACTGAAGGAGGACCTATTGCTGAGGTGGGAACTTTCCTCGAAGACGAACCTTCTACAAACATCTTCGCACCAGCGGTGAGAGATGATTGGTTCCAAAACTTTGACGAACATATGGATCAGGATGACACCAATGAGTTCTTTTTGATTGGTACAGATGGCTTTAGAGAGCTGGTATCCAAGGATGTGGATCTTTCAGCTATTCATGCCATCACGTTCCAATACGAATTCGATGAGGAACTCGCTGATCTGACTGCCAATCAGGTGATCAACTTTGAGTTTTCTACAGACGAGGGGGCTACCTGGACAAACATCGAAACTTTGCCATCAGAGGATTACATCGCTGATGATAATGAAAAGGTCGTTTGGATCATACCTGCAGAAGCAAAAACACAGCCTTCAAGATTTAGAATCAGACAGGAAGACTCTGAAGGGGATTTACTTTTGATCAAAATGCGAACTATTTATATTCCTGAGTTCCCATTTGAGGTTGAGGAAGTAAACGTGGACATTAGCGCTCAAAACATCCAGATTACTGGTTTTGGCCAGTCAGCTGCATGTAGCACTGATGAGATCACTATTGATTTTGCTATTCAAGGTGCCTTTGGTGCGGATGCAATGGCCAGGGTACAATTCGAGACAGAAGTAGACGGTGATAACTGGGATGATGAGACAAGTTACCTTTTCCCAATTGCTGAAGGTGCTACGTCTGGTTCCATCATGGTGACACTTCCTTCTGACGACATCTTTGAAGATGAAGATTATCTTGAAGATGCCATGTTTGAGATCACAGATTTTGCTTTCTCTGTAGACGTGAGAGATGAAACCTGGAGCAATGAGCCAATGATTAACAATACCTTCTACACCTATGGTGACGAAAGTACCACTCGAATAGAAATTGTTAATCCAATATTGGCTGATGATGACTTCCTGGAAATTGGTTTCAGCAGTTCTCAAAGAGAATGTGATCTTCAGGAGATATTCCTTGAGGTATATGGACAGCAAGGTTTCCAATATCAGGCTTATGATATTGATTCTGACCCATCTTCTCCTACACTTATTGGAGATCCATTGACTTTGGATTGGGACAATGACAATTACATGATCAGCTTCGGTGAAGCTGTGGATCCTGTGACCGTTGGAGTTCAAATTCTAGCTCAAAGCTCAGATGGATCGGTGACTTGTGGTTCGCTCATCTCTGAAGATGACGCTGACCTGATTATCAATCCAATATATGAACTCTACAGAGATAGGGATGGAGCAGGCACTGCTTCTCAATACGTTCGTGTTGCAGATGTGAGGGCTGCCAATTTGACTGAAGAGCAATGTACAGGAGAAGATAAACTTCGCCTAAGAACCATGCGCATTCCAAGTAATGCTACAAGTCCAAGCAGTACCAGCAATGTAGAATGGTATAGAACTGATGGAACCAACAACTTCCTGGTAGGATCTGGTACTACTTTTAGTAGCTTCGTTACATCAGGTGCCTATTTTGGAAGAGTGACGGATGGCGATTGTGTCTATGATACCCGAACCATCCCAGTAGTTATCCATACTGCACCCGCTCAGCCGGATGTAACTGTGGCATCCGGAAACCTACTTGCTTGTGAAGGCAATGTAGATGTACAATTGGAGGCTCCCACAGGGTTTAACTTCTACTTGTGGAGTACAGGAGAAACTACCCGTACCATCAATGTTGACGATGACGGATCATATACCGTACAGGTATCTAACATCTCTTATGACCTGGCAGGATGTGTGAGCCCAAGCTCCATACCCGTTGTGGTGGAAGAGATCAGTTCTCCTGAGTTTGGATTGAGTAGATCGAACGGAACCTTTACCAATGATGATAGAATTGGAGATGGTGCAGCATTGAACGGATGCGAAGGAGTAAATATCTATTTCTATGAGAACTTCAGTCATGTCAACAATGGTATAGTCACCATAGTAAACGATGCCACCGGTGAAGACTATGCTTCTACCAATGGTACCAGCTACTACATCCGTGAATCAGGCACTTACTACGTTGAAAAACGAAATGACGACCTGGTAGACGCATGTACTCAGGTGTCAGGTACTTTCACGATCAACGTGTTTGATCAGCCGGAAGACATTCCATTGTTGACCTCTGTAGGCGCGCTATCATACTGTGAAGGTGAAGGCTCTGTTGAGCTTACCGCCCCTGCAGGCTTTGCCTTCTATCACTGGTACTTGAACGGATCTGAGATGAATGACGCATCTACCATCGGTTTTGATGCCACTGACAATACAAGGACAGTTACTGATGCAGGGATTTACTCCGTGAGAGTAGGAACTGCCTCGGGATGTGAGAGTCCACAGTCTAACAGCATCGAGATCATCGTAAAACCTGCTCCTTCTCAAATGCATTGGATGCAACAGGAAGAAGCACCTTGTGGACCTGGTTCTGTAGCGGTTAGACTTTATAGTGGTGTAGACCCGAATTACAGCTACCAGTTGTACGATCGAGCTACAGGATTGCCTTCTGGTGATCCGGTAGATGGTACATCCAACAACAATACAATTCTTATGAGTGATCCTATTGACACTTATACTGAGTTTTATGTGGTGAGCAGGTATGCAGATGGATCAGGCACATGTGAGACCTTTGATCCTGATGTCTACATCAGCGTAGCACCTAACAATGTAGTGCTCGAATTGGATGAAGCATCTCTGACCCTGGACGCGGTGATTTCAGGTATGGACAATGCTGTAGAAATCAAATGGTTTAGAAACAATATCGAACTGGTCAACAAACGAGGTGACTATAGTTTGACTATTGCTGACAATGCCAACTACAGCATAGAAGTGACATTTGCCGGTGGTTGTATCGCGACTGATGGTACCATTGATGATGGTGACGCTCCTGTGGATCCAACCTCATGGGTACCTGATTTTTCAATCAGCTCGGTATATCCTAACCCTGCCGAAAATGAGCTTACTGTAGAAGTAGACGGTCCTAAAGGTATGGTCACTATGGTGATCACCAACATCACCGGACAGATCGTTTATCGCGGCGAGTTTGATAAAAACTTCGGTGAGGTAGTGATACCTGTATCAGTAGCCAATTTGGAAACAGGTATTTATAACCTGACTATCTTCCAGAATGGATTGAGTAAGAATGGTAGGTTAGTAAAAAAATAAGATCATGAACAGAGTATTAAAAAACATATTTGTAACTGGAGTAGTGGCTTTATTTGCCTACTCATGTGTGTCTCCTGAAGCACCCACAGCCACCAACCAATTGTATGGTGACTGGGAAGTGGATGAGTTTTATATCAACGGACAGGGAGATAACAACGACATCATCGAGCGCTTGACTTTCGAGCGCGATGATACCTTCCTTTTGGAGGATTTGAACGGATTCCTGACTGTTGGGACATTCAGCTCAGATGGTGAAAACTTGACATTGACGGCTACTACAGCGATCGATTCGAGTGGAAACCCTACTACTGAGGACAGAGTGTTCAATATAGTATTCCAGACTTCTACTAAAATGCATTTACTGGAGGATCTTTCCAGTGGTACGGTAGGCGACCTGGAGATTCGTTATTTGATGAACAAAGATGGTGACGCTACTTACTATTAATAGCCTCACTTATTCATAAGCTTAAAGGCCATCCGAAAGGATGGCCTTTTTTATTGATTACTTTTGGCCTGCTATTGAGAAAACAGAACCCGGTCAAGGATCGCACCGTTATTGTTCATTTAATCCTATACGATGACCATATTTCAGGGGGTATTAACTTCTAAAAATTCACAACTCACCAACGACAAATTGTTGGCAATACTTGGAGCGAGTGCCATTGTCTTTGTGTGGTCCGGCTGGATCATCATTTCCAGGGTCGGAGTTCAGACAAATCTCACCCCTCATGACATCACCATGCTAAGGTATGGTACGGGCACCCTTTTTACCTTGCCCTTTGCATTAAAATACAATTGGAAGAAAATAACCCTATGGAAAGCGGTGGTGGTCTCATTGGGTTGCGGCTTCCCCTATACCATGCTGTCATTCTACGGCCTGCAAACCATCAAAGCTGCCAATGCCGGTGTGGTGGTGAATGGATTGCTGCCTGTATTTGGAGCCCTTTTCGCCTACCTGGCCCTGAGTGAGCGAGTTACAAATAAAAGACTGATGGCCATTGGTATTATCCTGGTTGCCAACCTGATCATGATCGGAAATCCCCAGGCCCTGGTTCATGGATGGACCGGTTGGGTAATGCTGATAGGAGCCTCGTTGGTATTTTCGTCCTATATGTTCTTAGGCAAGCGCTGGGGGTTTGGCACCAAGGATGTGCTGGCTTTTTTACCGTTGATCAATGCTGCTATATTTCTGCCCTGGTGGCTACTGTCGGATAGTGGCATACCGGAGGCTAGCCTGGCCGAAATATTGCTCCAGGCTTCCTATCAAGGTGTATTAGTGAGCGTGATTGCGCTCATGATTACCTTTTATGCGATCCAGCACCTGGGCGCCATGACGCTATCCATCTTCTTCTCGTTTGTACCTTTTGTCGCGGCGATCCTGGCGTGGATGATTCTAGGAGAGAGCCTCTCTATAGCTGAAATTTCTGCCATTGGACTGTGCTCCATTGGGTTGGTGATTTACGCGAGAAAATAAACTCAAAATCATTCATCCCTCAGCGAATCCACCGGATTGGCCAATGCTGATCGTAGTGCATGGGTGCCAATGATCGAATAGGAGATCATGACGGTGACCAATCCTGCGACAGCAAACAGCCACCAACTCAACTCGATACGATAAGCAAAACCTTCCAGCCAGCCCTGCATCACGTAATAAGCCAGAGGTACCGCTACAAACATTGATATAACCAGGAGGAGCACAAATTCCTTGGAAAGGAGCTGCAGGATGTTGAGCAAGCTGGCGCCAAGGACTTTTCGAATGCCGATTTCCTTAGTACGCTGCTCGGCGGTATAGGACACCAAAGCAAATAATCCAAGACAGGAAATAATAATGGCCAAAACAGTAAAATAGAAAGAAAGATCCTTGACCATAAGATCACTTTTGTAATTGTCCTGATAGACCTTATCAAGAAAATCAAAATTAAACTCTCGCTTGGGATTGAATATGTGATAAACTTCCTCGATGGAGGTAAGCGCAGCCTCCGTATCACCCGGCTTAATACGAGTCATGATCCGATGGATTCGGCTATGGTCAAAGCGCAAGATCAGGGGGTTGAGGTTTTGATATAACGAGGCATTGTTAAAATCCGAAACCACACCAATGATTTTTCCTTTTCGGCCCCACATTTCGAGATCCATTCCGACAGGATCAGACAGTCCCATCAGCTCCTGCGCCTTTCTGTTGATGATCACGTTGGCAGTATCCAAAGCCCGGTCCCAACTGAAATTTCTGCCATCAACTAGTTCAATTTTCAAAGTAGGGATCATGTCGGGATTGCCATCCAAAATGTAAAAGTCATAATTCCTCTCTTCCAGTTTTCCTTCCCACTTTGGATTACTTGTAGAGTTGCCGACAGAAAAGGGATCCTGACTCAGTACCGTGACACTCTCAATTCCCGGTCGGTTGAGCAATTCATTTTTGAATACCTGATAATCTTCCTCAGGGTTCATTTCATGCGTCCATGAGCGAATCAAATCGTACCGATCAATGCCAATGTTTTTGCTTTGGATGAAATGCACCTGACGATATACCGTAAGCGCTCCGGTAATCATCACAATGGTGATCATAAACTGAAATACGACCAGGCCTTTTCTAAAGACCACATCATACTTGCCATGCTTGTGCCCTCCCTTTAGCGAAACCACCGTCTTCAACGAAGAAAGATAAAACGCCGGGTAAAAACCCGAAAAAATACCCAAGGCCAGTACGAACCCGACAAGAGACAAAACGAATTGCGATGTGAAAAATTCATAGGTTACTTCTTTATCCGTTATGCTATTGAACTGTGGCAACAGGAAAGTCACAAGACATAACGAAACCAGCATGGCGATGAATGTGATTAACACAGATTCGGTAAAAAACTGTCCCTTCAGATCCATACCAATAGCACCTAAAACCTTTCGAACACCGGTTTCTTTGGCTCTTTTTGAGGTGCGGGCTGTGGACATATTCATGAAATTGATACTGGCTAGTAGTAAGATCAAAATCGCAGCTATGGACAACAACCGTACATACTCTATGCGCCCACCGGAGGGCTTTCCGTTTTCGAACCGATTGTACAGATAGTTTTTCGTGATTGGGTGTAGATACATGCTGCGATCCCATGGATCATCGGGTTTGTTTCGCCCCTCATTGATCGCATTCAAAACGGCCGCATTCGCCCGATCACGTGTCACACCGTTGGTTAGTTTTACATAGAGCATATTCCCGCTATTGCCCCAGTCCTCGATCCAGTCATTCTTGTCCATGGTATACTGGAAGGGTATGACAAACTCGGCTTCCATGGTGAAATGATCCGGTAAATCCTTGTAAATCCCAGTCAACTCAAAAGATTCACCCCATTCGTTTTTGATAAAACTCCCAATGATGTTCTCTTCCTTCCATCGATCGCCATAAAACAGATTGGCAAATGACTCTGACACGGCTATGGTCATTTTATTTTCTTTCATGGGCTCGTACCCCCCTTGAATAAACTGAAATTCGAACATTTCAAAAATCTCCAGGGTGGCGTCCTTCCCATTCCTTTCTACGAGTGTTTCTCCATGCTCAAAAGCCATCCAGTTGCCCCAGGAGATCATACAGGCCTGTTCGATTTCGGGATACTGCTCCGGCATAAAGTCTTTGAGCATATAGGTGGTGGCATGATAGGTCACAGTGTCACCGGTGTTTACCACGTCATTGCCATAGACATAACAGATCCTGTCTCCGTCCGTGAGGTGCTGATTATAACTGAGCTCGTCCTGCACCCAGAGGTAAATAAACAAACTGCAAGTGATGGCCAGGGCAAGTCCCATGATGTTGATGAATGCGAAGCTCTTCTCCTTCTTAAGGATTCTAAAAGCCACTTTTAGATAGTTTTTGATCATTCCGAATTGAGTTGTTTGATACCTTTCTTCTAAGTTTTTGATGAGTATGGGACGCATAAGTTTGAGTACGTCCCATGCATAAATTCTTTTCGCCTTCCTTGAGTCATAGCACTCCAGGTTGTCCTGAAAGATTTCTTCCATATCCCCTTCTATCTCCTCCAGGTATTCTTTTTTTAATAACCTCCGGAGCACCTTCAGTGGCCATTTGGGGGGAGTAATATGGAGCTCTTCTTTTTTCATTTTTTAGATCTACTCAGTGTTTCGTGAGGACACAAACCATTTTGTAGAGTGATATGTGGCGTTTGGTTATTAAAAAAAACAGTTATTCAAGTTTGTTTATCCTTCTCCCGAAAGTTCGGGAGAAGGATGACAAATGGTTTTAATGATATTAATTAGGCGAGACTAAAAGTTGTAATAGGCATAGGCAGCGCCTCGTATAATTTCATTCTTACGTCTTTCATTTCTGCTAGCACCCGATGGGCGTAGGGCGTAGCAGCATAGATCCTTTTTCGTTTCCCTCCTCTTTTTTGGGTTGCTTCGCCAAACTCAGAGGTAAGGAATCCTTTTTGCTCCATTCTCTTCAGGGCAGACTGGATCGACCCGACGCTGAGCTTTTCATTGAGTCGCTCCTCCAGCTCCCGTTTGATCTCTACTCCGTAGGCTTCCTCTTGTAGTACTGCCACCGTGAGCAATACCAGTTCTTCAAATTCTCCCAGTTTTGTTTTTTTCATTGACACTGACTTTATTCATTGCCTACCCTAGGATGATTCCTGGCCGACAAAAGTTTTATATTATTCGTAATTGCAGTAAATATAGTTGCATTATTTTATTCGCAATTGCAGTTTTTATAAAAATGATCTTTAGTCATGTAAGGTTCGTGAGGACACGACCATTCGCAGGAGTGCAATTTGGTTTGAGGATTGGAGGTTGACGATTTTAGATTGCAGATCTATGGATTTTCTGATTGGAAATGAAATCATCTACACCTAGTATCTTTCTTCCATAAACTCCAACCATTGCTTCTGAAAATCCGACTTGGAAATGCCAAGCACCAGCTCAAAATCCACGTAGGATCTGATCAACAAGCGTAGTTTGTCTCTCCCCCATTTTTCCACGATGAACTCTATCAGAGGATAACCTAAGAGATAGATTTGGCTGCCGCTATTGAGGTTATCAAGCGTTGGATTATTGGTCATGGCATACTTTACGCTGAGGCGATTAACTTCCTTCGCTTCATAGACACTTATGGCCTCCCAAAACCATTGGGGGTATTCGTCTAAATATTTCTTTTCAAATGCCGCTTCTACTTCCTTTTCATCCCTCTCGTAATTTTTGAGAAAGTCGGCGACCAAGATATTCAGTTGTACACAGTGAGCGAATTCATGAACCGATGTTTGAAGCGGATCGTCGGGAAAGATGCTGTTGAACCAGTTCGTCCAAAGGACATGGAACTCATTCGGTCCTCGGGAAGTCCCATTGGCTCTGCCCCCTATTAGTCCTGTGGCTTTGTTAAAGTCATCCTGATTTCCATGAATGAATACATTGACTTTGGGCCGTTCAGGGTCTCCGAGTTCTGATCTAACCCGTTCATAGTTATCCTCCAATACTTCTGCAGCCTTTTGGGCTTCTCTTGAAGAAACGCCTTGATATGAAATGGTAAAATGATCTGTTTCGATAGTTTGTGTTGACCTTTCTACTGTCGCGAATCGAATCAACATCCATGAGAAATAGACGATAATGACGGAAACGACGAGAATGATTAAGGTTTTGAGGATTGGTTTCATCGTGGTAAACTATTCATCTCTGAGCGATTCCACCGGATTTGCCCGAGCTGACTTCAATGTCTGATATCCTATGGTCAAGGCTGCCACGACAAGCATAGTTGCCCCGGCAATCAAGAAAACATA
Source organism: Reichenbachiella sp. (assembly GCA_965222305.1). Lineage (GTDB taxonomy): Bacteria > Bacteroidota > Bacteroidia > Cytophagales > Cyclobacteriaceae > Reichenbachiella. The sequence continues at coordinate 5,158,634 of OZ244943.1, read as the reverse complement.
CCAGGGAATCGGCGCCTGATAGTCAAAGTCCTGAACCCATATCGACATCAGGTACCACGACAACCCGGTGGCCAGAACAAACCCCACTAAAAGCAGCTTGCCAAATTCGCTCGACAACAATACCGTGATAGACGAAACCGAAGCTCCCAGTACTTTCCTTATGCCTATCTCCTTGGTCTTTCGCTCAATTACATAGGCCACCAATCCTGTCAGTCCCAGCCCGGCGATAATCATGGCCAAAATGGAATAAAACTCTATCATTTTGCCAAACTGCATATCGGCATCAAACTGCTGCCTCCATCGCTCATTCAAGAAATGAGACAGTATGGGCATTCCCGGTTTGAGTGCCTGCCATTTCTTTTCTATGTCATATTGAAGCTGTTCAATTTGTTCATTTGACAATCCGGATCGGTATTTAATAGCAACTTCTCTGTGTCTTCGGTAATCGAATGACACTTGGTTATTGTAGTAAACCATTGGTGGAGTATCAAATCCAAATTCGGCATTAAAATCCTCTATGACCCCCACGATTTTTGCCTTGTGACCTGAGTAGTCCAGTGTTTTGCCCACTGCGTCATTGGGATCTATTATTCCATTCCGCTCAACCAATGCACGTGTGACCACTGCTACAGAAGAATGATCCCTGGCCTCATCCATGTCCCGGCCAGCGATGAACTCAAGATCAAATACATCAGCAAAGTTTTCATCTGAGGTCCAAAAATTGGCCTTGTGCTTTTGAGCTTCAGTTCCCTCGATGTGAAAATTATCATCGCCATCCCACATATACGGAGGCGTATCCGAACCCAACGAAACATTTTCGACAGAGGCCATGTTGAGCAATTCATTTTTGAAAGTCTCCATAGACTCGTCAAGCCTTTCTGCATTTTGCACTACGATCACACGATCACGATTGAACCCCAAATCCATATCAACCCAGAACTCTACTTGATTTCGGACGATCAGGGCACAAGCGATTAAAGCGATTGAAATGGTAAACTGAACCGTTACGAGGGAATTTCTGATGAGGCCTCCCTGAGCTCCTATAGTTTTTCCCTTTAGGACTTTCACGGGTTTAAAAGACGAAAGGTAAAAGGCAGGATACAGTCCTGCGACTATTCCAACCATCGCAGTAAAGCCTATGATCGAGAGGATTAGCCAGGGTTGAAACAGGCTCTCAAAAAACACCTCACGACCCGAGACTGCATTGAACTGATCCATACACAACCCAAGCAATCCGAGACTCACGACAAGCGCGACCATGCAGAACAGAAACGATTCAAACATGAATTGCCAAATGAGGTTCCGACGGTTTGAGCCCAATACCTTTCTTACACCTACTTCCCTACTCCTTCGGGTAGATTTGGCAGTAGTAAGGTTGACGAAGTTGATCACAGACAGGAGTAATATCAAACCTGCTATAGAACCCATAATATAGAGCGTCTTGATGTCTCCAATGGTATTCAGCCGGGAATACACGTGCTGAGATCTCAGGTGCATGTCCAGTATCGGCTGAATGTACAAATCCCAACTTTCACCCGTTTCTAAAAACTCTTCGTACGTAATACCTCGGTACTTCATAAGGAATGCCCCGAGATATTTTCCCGGAACCTGGGCTACTTTCTCTGCAACAAAGGTTGGATCCGCATCAGGTCTGAGTACACCAAAAGTGACAAACGTAGTCCACCACCATGAATCGTTGGCCCACTTGAGTCGCGTGAGGGAATTCATAGATACAAGCATATCAAAAGTGATATGAGAGTTGGGTGGGTTGTTAGCCGCTACGCCGGTGATCTGATAGGTCTGTAGCTCACTAAACTCCTCTATGGTCAACTGCCGACCGATTACATCCAGTTCCCCGAAGTATTTCAGAGCCATTTCTTCGGTAAGGATAATGCTGTAGGGGTTGTTTAGGGCTGTTTGAGGGTTTCCCTGGGTCAACTCAAAACTGAATACATCAAAGAATGTGGAGTCCACTGCTCTTATCCCATTCTCTTCAAAAATGGTTTTATTGTCATCAGACACCGTTCGTACCAAAGAGCCTTTTTCAAATGGGTGAACCCGGCACATCGTCTCAAACTCCGGTATTTCGCTCTGCACTGCATTCATCACCCCCGGGCCTGTAGACCCAAACAGCTGATCCGTCTCCCCCCAAATGAAAGTTTGATTGATCCGATAGATTCGATCGGCCTTGGTATGGAAGTGATCAAAGCTCAGTTCTTTGTTGGCGTAAAGCACGGCATAAAGACAAACGGTAAAGCCTACCGCAAGACAAAATACATTGAGCACAGTGAATGCCTTTTCTCTCTTGGCGCTACGCACCGCCATTTTAAAATAATTTTTGAACATACCGTAGTTGTTTAAGTGAGTTTGACCTTCTAACCTTTTCAAAGCAAACGGCCTGAGAAAATGGAGCACATGAAACCAATAAAATAGTTTTCTTTTCCATTTGGGTTTTTCCAAGAGCTCCTCATGATATTCCTCCAGGTCTCCGAGGATTTCTTCCAGGAGTTCGCCCTTGAGAAACCAGGAGAGGAAGCGGTTGGCTGATTTAGGGGGTACTATTTTGTCAGGATCAGGATTCACGACCCTTGTACTTTGAGCAAGGCCAGCTCCGGTATTTGCTGCCATAGGTTTACCTTGACATCACGGCTTTTTTCCAGGGCTTTCCTACCTGCTGAGGTGATTGTGAATATTCTTTTCCTGCGGCCTCCCCTGGATTCGGTAGCTCCTCCCAAGCTTGATTCTATGAAGCCTTTTTTCTCGAGCCTGTTGACAGTACCATGTACAGCACCTATCGTAACGGTTCTGTCAGCTTGTTCTTTGAGTGCGTTGCGGATGGCCAGACCATACGCGTCTTCCTTGAGCATGATGATAAGCAGCAGTATGAGCTCCTCAAATTCACCGATTGTTTCCTTTCGCATGCTTATTTGTTCTATAAAGTATAACAAACATACGGAAACAATTTACTATATGTTATACTTTGTATAACAAATTTAAAACGCTGTGTTTTCTGTTTACCGAATTCTTGGTCAGCAAGGACTATTCATCTCTAAGTGAGTCCACCGGATTGCTGAAAGCGACCTTCCAGGTTTTTAGGCTCATGGATGCTATCGCTAAGACCATGACCATGACGATTGGTACGCAAAACAACCACCAGCTCACGCCTATGCGCGCTGAAAAATTATCAAGCCAGCTGACCACCAGCCAATACGTCACTGGAATGCTGGTCAAGGCTGAGAGTGCGACCGTTTTCATGAAATCACTCGACAATAAAAGAATAATCTGAGCCACACTAGCCCCTACCACTTTTCTGATACCGATTTCCTTGGTTCGTTTAGACACCGTAAACGACGCCAGGCCAAAAAGTCCCAGGCATGCAATAAAAATGGCAAATCCGGTGATAACGGTAAAAACCTGCTGAAACTGCTGATCGATCCTAAACTGTTTGTCGTATTCCGCATCTAGGAAGAAATATTCGAAAGGAGCGTTGGGAAAGGTTTCATCATATGTTTGTCTCACAAGTTTTAGGTTATCTGCCGGATTTCCATTTTTGAACCTGACACTTGCGTAGCTCGAATACCACGAAGAGTATTTGTGCAGCATAGGAATAAACGGCGCTTTGGGAGACTCCTGCCGGTAGTTTTTCACCACCCCAATGACCGTCCACTCACTTCCCCAATATTTGAGTTTAGCCCCGACTGCCTGTTCTGGGGAAGTAAAATTCCAGAGTCTGATCGCCTCTTCATTGGCGATTACTTCTTTTTTATCCCAGTGAGAGGTTTTCTTGAAATTTTCTCCAGCCAGTAGTTCAATACCCATTAAACCCAGATAATCTTCATCTATGCGATTGATATAGTAGTTGTAGCTATGCTTCTCTGTTGCATCTGCCAGATTCACGCTAGTCGTAGTGCTTAGTGAGGAAGAATGAAGCCCAGGAACAGACTCTGATCTGGTGACCGACTCTACCTGTGGATAAGCCAGGATTTTACCTTTGAAAAGCGAGTATTTCCCCCTGAGGGAATCCTGGCCGGGCGCGTGAACAACCACAGTCTGATCTACATTGATCCCCAAATCCATTTGCCTCATATAATCCAATTGTAGATAAACCGTAAAGGTTTGAACGAGCAGAACAATGGTGATCGCAAACTGGAAAACGACCAATCCTTTTCGCAGCAGCACTCCTTTTCCATAATTCCCAAACTTGCCCTTCATCACGCTTACAGGCTGAAAAGAGGTCATGACGAGGGCGGGGTAAAACCCTGAAAGAAAAATACTCCCCGTAACTATTGCAGCCAGAAGCTCCCAAAAACGGACATCTGTAAAAACCTCAAACCCTGTCGGCAGACCTGCCAGCTCGATGAACCATGGGAGTGCCAAAAACATCAATACCAACGAACAGAAGGCCGCCATAAGATTGAGAAGCATCGACTCCACTAAAAACTGTATGGCAAGCTGCGGACGGCTGGACCCCACGACCTTTCTGATTCCGACTTCCTTGGCTCGATCCAATGCTTTAGAGGTAGCAAGGTTGACGTAGTTGACCAATGCACTCACTATGACAAGGAAGGCAACTCCCAGCAAAAAGTAAACTGACGTGGCACTGCCATTGGTTTCCGGCTCGAATGATTTGCTGGAATATAAATGAATATCGTTTATTGACTGACCGACAAAGCGATCATCTTTGGCTTTGTTTTCTTCATGAATCCGCTCATTAAAATCATCCAACCTTAGAGCAAACTTGTCCAAGCTCACATTAGGGAAAAGTAAGACATACAAAAAAGTATTGTTGCCATCCCAGTTGTCGTCTTTTTCACCAAAATTGGACTTCATCGTGGGATACGATAGGAGCATGTCATACTTGAGGTGGGTGTTGGCCGGACCATCCTCCACTACTCCTACTACTTTTAGGTCAATATTTTCGTTGCCATGTGGCATTTTGACCACTTCATTTATGACATCAATCCGGTTAAACACTTTGAGCGCTGTGGATTCCGTCAAAACTACTTCGTGTGGTTTCTTGAAGATGGCCTGTGGGTCTCCATGTATAAAAGGCGTGTTGAATATTTGAAAAAAAGATGGATCGGCAGCGTAAATAGTCTCAAGGTAATATTGCTCGATCCCCTTTTGAATAATTGACGCATCCAGATCATAGGCACGAGTAAAGTCTTCTACCTCCGGATACCTTGCCTTGAGTTCGATTCCTACCGGCGGGTACACTTCGCAGTCCTGCTCCACTATTGTTTCGCCGTCCATATAATCCGTGGTGACACGAACGATCCGATCAGATTTGGAGTACATGCTTTCATAGCTGAATTCGAACCGTGCATACTGTATGATCAGTAGGGAAATAGCGAGTCCCAGAGCCAGGCCTAAGACATTGATAGCTGTAAACGACTTCTCTCTCTTGAACACGCGAATGGCGATTTTTACATAATTCTTAAACATACCGTATTGATTGAGTTTGAATTGACCTTCTAAGTTTTTGATAATACCAGGCCGAAAGAACCGAAGTACATTCCAGGTGAATCGGCGATTGGCCGTTCCCTTCCCATGAGTTTCCATATCCTCATAGAACTGCTCCTCGAGATCACCCATGATGCCTTCGTAGTAGGCATCCCGGCAAAACCAGCGGAGGAAGCGCGTGAATAGTTTGGGGGGTTGGTTTTTCATAGTTTCGTTTTCAGTTCATCATAACCCCCAGCCCCTAAAGGGGTGCCTAATGAGCTCATGTATGTCTTTGTTATCATGGTCTTGGAGATGAATACAACTCTTTACACTTATTTCTTCTACCACCCTATTCATCGACAAATTGACTTCCTCGTTAGAGAATCGAATCACTTCAATCCCCAGTTTGTTTAATTCTTCCGTCCTTCCTATATCATAATCTTTTTGTTCAGCCTTGCCATGATTTTCTCCGTCAACCTCTATTACCAATTTCAATTTATGACAATAAAAATCTGCTACATATACATCAATCGGGTGTTGTGGCTTAAAACGCATGCCATCCAACTTATTCTCCTTCAATTCATCCCAAAGTAATTTTTCTTCAGTCGTCATATTTTCCCTGAGCTTCCTTGCCTTTTCAAAAATTCCCGGACTTGCATCATAAAACATATTCTTGGAAGATAATTTGTGTATTGCTGAATTCCTTGACACCCTTTAGGGGCGGGGTAATCAAGGAATTCTCATGAACTAAAATTCAACTGAGGAATAAGATTCCATAGTTTGGTGCGGGAGTTTTTGATTTCCTGAAGCATGGCCGTACCCGTATTGGTTATCTGGAAATAGCGCTTTCTCCTGCCCCCTCTTTCGGCTGTTGCTCCTCCCATCGCGGATTTTACATATCCCTTTTCCTCCAGGCGATACAGTGTGACATGCACTGCGCTCAGATTGACCTCACGATCCTGATGCTCTTTGATGGCTTTGACGATGGTATTACCATACGCCTCATCTTTGAGGTACATGACCATCGTCAATATCAACTCCTCAAATTCTCCTAAGAATGACTTGCCCATAATATTTCTTTTACTTTGTAAAACAAATATACGGCTCATTTCTATAATAGTTGTAAAAGTAATAAAAAGGTATTTTTGATTTTTTATTAGAGTAAAATTGGATATTTTTGAATGTGGGGAAAAAATACAAGACATATAATGTAGATGAGGACGTTCCTGATCAGGTTTCGGAGCCCTTGATGCTGTATGCGATCAGGCAGCACACCTTTACTTCCAGCCAGATCACCGCTCTAAAGCAATTATCCGGCCTGGGAGATGATGCATTAGCCACCGCCCTCAATATGAATATCAAGACCTTTAGGAGTTACAAATTGTCCGAGCTGCCGCTCAAGCCTTTGATGCAGGAGCACGTCATTGCTATGCTGGCCCTATACAAGCACGGCCTGGAGGTCTTCGACACCTCCAAAAGCTTGAATGCCTGGCTCGACAAGGCCAATTTCTACTTTGACAATGACAAGCCGATCAATTTTCTCACGACCATCAGTGGCATCAAATTCGTGGATGACAGGCTCACCGCTATCCAATACGGAGACAACGTATGATCATCTATCGGCTGGCCAATGAGAAGTACGCCCATTTGCAGGCCTCTGGAAAGCCGAACAGATGGAACCGATCCGATCAATTTGTCATTTACGCCTCCCATAGCGTTTCATTATGTGCTCTGGAGCTGCTGGCCCACACCAGCGGTATTCGGCCGAAGGGCACTTTCAAAATCATGGAAATCGAAATTAGTGAACCGGTAGGCTTATTCGAACCCGGTTTTGAAAGCCTGCCCCAAGACTGGCAAAAGCTATCGGCCTATCACCTGACCCAGGAGATGGGAAGTAATTGGTATGAATCAATGGAGCATCTTCTACTCAAAATACCATCGGCTATTGTTCCCACCGAGTTTAACTATGCGATCAATGCAAAACATCCGGATTTTATTGATTGTGTTCAAATCAAAGACACCAAAGACTTTTTCTGGGATCACCGGTTTCCGGGTGATTAAAATAGGTTCCCGTAGACCCGCCCGACTAGACGGGAGGGTTTCGCTCATTGGCCCAGATTGAAAAGCAACCTCCTAAAAATCCCTCTCTTCGCCCCAGCCCTAAAGGGAGTCGACGGATTTCAAACCCATCACTCATCCCTCAAAAGATCTGCTGGGTTTTGAACTGTAGCAGCTCTCACTTGCCATAAAATTGTAATTCCGGCAATCATGAACACCATACCTGCACCCGCTAGGGCATCAATAAGGCTCAGATCAACACGGTACTTAAAGTCTGATAGAACGTATTTCTCTAATAACCACATAGTCGCTGGAATAGCCAAGATGGAAGATGCCATAAGAATCACAGCGAATGGCTTAGCAAGCATTACACTTAAATTTTGAGCGGTAGCTCCCAGTACTTTACGAATACTGATTTCCTTCATTCGACTTTCCATGGTGTACACTGCAATACCTAGCAGGCCCAGAATGGCGATAGAGATCGAAAGCAAAGACAAAAATGAAATCACTTTGTAGGTCACCTGATGCTCTTCATAGGTGCCTGCAATCCGATCATCATAAAATTCTGCATCAAATGCATTGACCGGATCAACCGTCTCATATATCTTTTCAATTCTCGCCATAGTTCCCATCAAGTCTAGAGTGTTGAGCTTTACTCCTAGCAGAAACATATTTGTTTCTTTCTTGATTTCTCTAAATACAAAGGGTGCTACCTCACGCTCACTCAGAGACGAGTAGATGAAATTCTCCACCACTCCTGATATCTTTACTTTCTCATCATTGCACCAGACATATTTTCCGATAACCTCAGAAGGTTCAGTATAACCGATTTTTTCTACAAAAGTCTGATCGATCACAACTTCAGATAATGATGAGTCAGCATCTGATTTTTCTCTAAAGAGTCTTCCTGAAATTAATTTGATGTCATGCATTTCGAAGAAATTGTGATCTACGTGGTTATGATAATATTGAAATGTGTCCATCTGATTTTCGGCAATTGCATGATTACCCTGAGTCCAACTTGTACCCATGATTACCATGGATTTAGCTGTCTCAGACACTTCAGGAAGGGTCTTCAATTCATTTTCCAGCAGATCCACGTTTTTATCATCTACCCAGATATTTAGGATATTTTCCGTGTTATATCCAAGATCATATTCTATCGCATAGTGGTATTGCTTGTAGACCACCGTAGAAAATATGATCAACCCAATAGCCAGCGCAAATTGAAAACCAATAAGCACCTGCCTCAAACTGACCCCTGAAAACACCTTTATTTTAGAGGCATCCTTAAAGACTTGCTTAGCCCTTAGTTTCGACAAAAATATTGCCGGTATCAGCCCGGCGACCAAGCCCACGATCATGGCCAGTCCCACTAAAAGTAGCACATGCCGCCAGGTCAATTCAAGCTGAAACATTTGATAGGTACTGTCCGTCGGCAAGTCCATGACCTCAGGCCGGATGAAGTAAAATCCTATCAAACCAAAAGCCATCGCTATGACTGCCAAGAACATTGCCTCGGTTACAAATTGAGAGAATACATGAAACCTTGTTGCCCCCGACACCTTTCGAATCGCTACTTCTTTAGACCTTCTTAGGGCCCGAGCCAATGATAGGTTGGTATAATTGAAACAAGCGGACACCAAAACAACCAGCGTCAAGGCCATCATGATGTAGACCAAAGACTGTGAGTAGAAAGGACCGAATTGGTTGTTGTAGTCTTCGCTAGGAACGATATCGGTCAGCGGCTGTAGTTCATTAATAATCTGGCTTCCTCCACCGGCATTATCCTCTTCGTTAATGGTAAGGAGTGAGGCCTGGATATCTGGAAGCCTGGCCTTATCGTTCACCTGAATGTACGCCTGGGTAATCCACATGGACTCTCTATTTCGTGAATAGTGATTTGGATTGTTTTCGGCCTGTTTTTGTATTGTGGCAAAGGAAAGTAGCGCTTTGGGCTGCAAATGTGAATTGAAAGGTATGTCCTCATATACTCCGCTAACCACGCCAGGAAAGGACATGCCATCTCCAGAAATCCGAATATCCTTACCTACGGCGGGTTGATCGTTGAATAATTTGTAAGCGGCGGCCTTACTCAACACCACACTGAATGGCTCAGACAAAACTGTAGCCGGGTTTCCTTCCAGCAGCTCAAAAGAAAACATTTTGAAAAATTCTGAAGAAGCGATTTGCGCCTCTACGGCGGGCGAATGATCATCTTTGGAGATTTTCGGCACCCATCCGAGCTGCATAGAAACCACGCGATCTACACCCGATATTTTGTCTTTGATCTGCTGTCCAATGTATAAGGAGCTTGAGGCATATTTCCTTGGTCCGTTGTCCCTGTGTATTGTTGATGTAACCCGATAGATATTGTCCTTGCTTTCATGGAAATCATCATAGGAATTCAAGTCCAGCAAAATCGAAACCATAAGAACCCCAACCATTAAGCTCACCGCCAGGCCAAAAACGTTGATCCCTGAGAAGAGGGCATTTCTCTGGAGGCTTCGTACAGAGGTCTTTAGATGATTCTTGAAGATGCCAAAGTGGTTCATCCTAAAATCCCCGCTCAGCTTTTTGACCAGCCTGGGTCGAAGAATCCCAAAAAGATCCTTGCTGAATTGCCAATTGGCCTTGATCTTTCCTTTTTGAACCAGATTTCTTTCATAGACTTCATATATGTCGCCTAGCAGAATCTCCGAGACCTCATCTTTGCACAGCCAACTTACTAGGCTGTTAGCCCATTTTGGCGGTTGATTTTTCATGGTTATTGAGTTTTTAGGTTTAGTCCAGGAATTTTGGATGCAAAGGCTAGTCTCAGTTCGTGAGCATTTTCGAGGGCTCGCTTACCCATGGCAGAAATTTCATAGAATTTCTTTCGCCGCCCTCCTCTTTCAGCGGTGGCTCCTCCTTCGTGAGAGGACAAGTATCCTTTGTCCTCCAACCGATATAAGGCAGAGTGCAAAGCTCCGATACTAGGCGTCCTACGAGTATTTTCTTCCAGTGCATCTTTGATGGCTACTCCGTAGGCGTTATCAGCCAATACTGCCACGGCGAGCAATACCAGCTCTTCGAATGCTCCTAGGTTTGTGTCTTTCATATTTGTTTTTATTACCACAATTTCGATTGCCCCTACCCTAAAGGAAGCGAAATTGACCCTATTAATTTCCTATTTACAAAACAAATATGAATTATATATTTCTTGTTTGCAAATAATATATATACAGATATTATAAAGGACGTAATGCGTCAAGAATTGTCACTAATTGTGTCGAATAGTCCAATAAAAACTTGTAGTCTGTGTCCTCGAAACTTAATTTCGATCAAAAAATTAACCTTTTCTATGAAATCTACCCTCTTTCTCTTTACCGCTATCATAATTGCGCAACTCGTACATGCACAGGATACAAGTGATGACGAAACAACAGGAAACTGGACCACCGGAAATACTTGGGTTGATAACGGTGCCCCTGGACATAACGACATGGATCAAAGTATTACCATCGACGGATATGTAACACTCACTGCAGGCCCACTGGAATTTGGCACGGGTACGGGACACACCCTCACAGTCAATGAAGGTGACACTCTTATCGTCGATAGTGGCACGGTTTCAAGACTCAGAGGAGGTAATACAGTTGTGGTCAACGGCCTTTTTATTGTCACAGGCGATCTTAATTTAAACAACGGAACAAATTTTACCATTGGGGCTTCTGGAGTATTGGTTGTCGGGGGAACCTTGAATGGTTTTGGGGGCGGTGGAAACACACTGGTCAATAATGGTGAAATGTTTGTAGGTAGTGACAGCAACGAATTTGCTGAAGACCTAACTGATGAGATTGGAACTGGAACCATCAATAACATTACAGAGGCCTTCAACTATGTGGAATCAAATTCAACCACTCTTCCTGTAGAACTGCTATCGTTTGAAGCTAATCTAGTTCAGTCAAGTGTAAATCTTAGATGGTCGACTGCTTCAGAACTGAACAACCATGGATTTTTTATTGAGAAAAGCGATAATGGCCTGGACTATGAGCAAATCCAATTTGTAAGGGGGGTGGGCACATCCAATATAGTTAACCGGTATGAGTATACAGACTCCTATTTTTCATCATCAGCATTTTATCGTCTGACACAACTGGACTTTGACGGTTCGAGTGAGAGTTTTAAAAGCATATATGTACAGCACTCATCAGAGCAAATCAAAATTTACCCCAATCCTGTGGTCAATCAAAATATCAGGATTTCAGGTCCTCCTCAAATGGTATATTCAGGTGGGCTCTATTCGTCAGGCGGGTCAAGAATCATGACTTATACAGGTCTAACTCTGAATATTATTGAGAACGAATTAAATTCAATTAGCCAAGACCTAATAGGTGGAATTTACTTACTTAATCTCCAATCAGTTACTGGGAATGTTTTTCTAAAAATACAAATTCAGCACTAGCCTGAGATCAATAATTTTTAAGTCACCCCAAAATTGTATTGAGTTATTAGTAAAATAACTGCTGGAAATATGTAGGAATCAAAATCAAATTTTCTGAGCAAGTAATTCTCCCTAAAGAATAGAAGAAACGGTCGGCACTTTATTGGCTAACCAGTACAATTCCATTTCCTTCACTCATCCCTCAAAGAATCCACCGGATTCAGCGAAGAGATCCTCCACGATTGTCCTCCCACCACCATGAGGGTTAAAAGAACAATTCCGAATGCAGGGCCGATGAAGTACCACCATTCGATGGAAATATGATAGGCAAAATTCTGCAACCACTGTGTAATCAAATAGTGGGCGATGGGAAATGAAATGAGAATTGCCACCAGTATCAATGGCACATATCCTTTGTTGAGGAGGTAAGCGATACTTAATACTTTCGCCCCCAGGACTTTTCTCAGACCTATTTCTTTGGTTCGCTGTGATGCCGTATAAGCAGTCAATCCGACAAGTCCCAGAACCGATATAAATATGCTGAGGTAGGACAATATCGAAAATATCAATCCTTTTTTTTGGTCTTCTTCATACTGGTTGTTCACAGTTTGATCCAGAAACTTCATCTCAAACATTTCATTAGGGTGAATTTGATTCCATTTTTTCTCAAGCGCAGCAATCGTCCCCATGATATCCTCATTGCTAATTTTTAAATGGAAATCACCCACAGGCTCATCCTCATCAGGCGTTCTGAATAGCCTAATGAAGAGTGGCTCGACCTTATTGTGAAGCGAATAATAAATGTGATCCTTCACCACACCGATCACGGAGCCCTCATAATCATCCCTCCACGTATAAATCTTCTTTCCGATGGGACTGTCTTTCCACCCCATCTTGCTAACCAGGGCTTCATTGACGATAAATGCCTGTAACTCGTCCGCCTTAGAACCTTTCGCAAAATCACGACCTTCCTTGAGCTGAATATCCATGGTTTGCAAGTAGTCGTCTCCAACAAACAACTGATTGGTCTGATCCAATCTAAGCCCGGTATCCTGCTCGATCTTAAAGGCCATATTGTCGGTATAGTACCCTGGCGGCACGGAGGCATAGGTGATGGATTCTACCCCAGGCACTTTGTCTAACTCCATAGTAGACATTTGTAGCTTTTGTCGATCCAGACCATTAGGAACTTTGAGAAGGAGAACATTATCCATTTTGAAGCCCAACTCTTTGTTTCGTATAAAATCAAGCTGAAGATTCATGAGCACAGTACACGAAACAACCAGAAGGGCTATGGCAAACTGAACTGTGATTAGTACTTTCCGAGTCCATAGACCTGATTTTGACGACCCAAATCTACCTCCAGCTATTTTCAAAACCGGAATACCTGAAATGAAGAACCCCGGATACAGCCCCGCTAGTAAACCCATCAATACAAACAATCCGAGCAAGCCCCATAAAAGAATTGAATTTTCAATCAAGCCTAGCTCCAAACGAGCATTCAAAAGATGTGTAAGAATATCAGAACTGAACAGAAGATGGGCAACCAACAAAGCGAGCCCAAACGATATCGTAAGCAGCAGGTATGTCTCGCTTAAAATTGATATTACCAATGCCCTACGATTCCCTCCGAGCACCTTGCGCACTCCGATTTCCTTACCTCGGTTCAATGCCCGGGCCGTGCTAAGATTGACATAGTTGGAGCAAACCATAAAAATGAGAAGCCCAGCTATGCCGGCAAATGCCAACACGAAAAAGAAATTACCGTTTGGTGGCCCATATTCCATTTCCGACTGATAATGAACGCTTTCCAAGGGCTCAAAAACAGGGATGAACGAACCGCCCAGTTCATTTGCCAGCTCACCAAAGTGCTCGTCAAAAATCAGGTCGAATTTTTCCTTCAGGTCGATCCCGCTATAGCCAGCCGGCAAGAGCAGATAGTTGTAGCCATCGGGATTCCAAATCGTATGACTAATACCTGCGTAAGCAACCCATGGGCGCTTTGGTACATGCGAGACCAGAAAATCAAATTTGAAATGAGAGTTGTCCGGCACATCCTTAATCACCGCCGTAACCTCAAATGATTCCTTTTCCACCATTTCAACAGTCAGGATTTCCCCTATTGGCGACTTATCCCCAAAGTACTTTTGCGCTGTAGATTGAGTGATCACGATTGATTTCTTTCCTTGCAAACAACTAGCAGGATCTCCCTCGATAAACTCATGCGTAAAAACCTCAAATGCATTGGAGTCTGTCCTCCAGAGTCGCTGCTCATAGAATTGCTTTTTTGCACCCTTGACCGGACTGTAGCTGACGACCACTTCAGTGTCGTCTTCGTAGAACGGAACAAAACGAACGTACCCTTCGACTTCCGGAAAGTTGTCGCTTAAAAACTCAGGGAGTTCCCGAGCTGACACGGCGCATTTGCACGTTCCACCATCCGTGATTATTTCATTGGTCAGGCGATAGATTCTTTCCTTGTTTTCATGATGCGCATCGTAGCTCATTTCATGGTTTATATAAACTAAAACGATGATGCCACAGGTAAGACCTATAGTCAAACCGATTAGGTTCATAGAAGAATAAAACTTCTCCTTGACAAATAGCCTAAGGCTAAACTTGAGGTGGTTGATTAAGAGACCCAGCAAATTCATCCTATAGGTGCCTCCTGCCGGCCGAATGATCGAAGGCCGAAATAGTTTGATGACATCCCAGGCGAATCGCCAGTTCGCTGATCGCTGACCGCTTTTTATTATTCGTTCCTGGTAGAGCTCCGTCAGGTCGCCCTCTATCGAGGGTAGCAGATCCGGGTGGCAAAACCAGCGGAGGAAGCGGAGTATGGGTTTGGGAGGGTTATTCATCTCTTAGCAGGTCAGCAGGGTTTTGAAGAGAGGCGGATCTCACTTGATAGATCACAGTCACACAAATCAGGATAAACACAATTCCTATCCCGGAGAGAACCTCAGGTAATCCAATTTGAATGCGATAAGCAAAGTCGCTTAATACATGCTGTTCGGCAAGGGTCCAAGCAGTGGGTATGCTCAATATCGCAGCTGTTACTAAAATGATAAAGATCGGTTTAGAAAAGAGCACCAAAAGGTCAGACAATTGAGCGCCTAACACCTTTCTGACACTTATTTCTTTCATTCTCGATTCTGTAGTAAATACCATCATACCCAATAACCCCAAAGCAGAAATAGTAATGGCCAAAAATGCGAGGAACGAGACCACCATGTAGGTTGTTTTGTAGGATTGGTAGGTGTCACTAATGCGGTCATTGTGAGTTATTGCTTCAAAAGGATGCACCTGATCGAATTCCAAATACCCCTGCTCTAGTTTCTCCATCACACGATGCATGTTTGTACCAGTCACCTTTACAGCCAGGTACAGATACGCTCCTTGATGGTTGGCTTGAAGGAACCCAAAAGGAACCATGGGGTCTTCGTTTAGGATAGAACTATTAACCATATTGTCAATGATCCCTACTATTTTGAGTTTATCTCCGTGATACCATATCTGCTTTCCGACAGCATCGCTGGCATCTCCCAAGTCCATTTTTTTGACAAACTCCCGATTGACTACTATCTCCTTACAAGGCTGACCTTCTATCTGCCTCGAGGTAAAACCGGTTCCTTCCACAAGCTCAAAATCATGGAGTGACAAGAATTTATCATCGACATAATTCATAAAAAATTGCATCGAGTCCTGCTTGTCTTCAGATACAGCCGTCATTACCCATCCATGACCTACACCAAGGATTTGCACGGACTTAGAGGTTTCCAATACTTCCGGGATCTGGGCATACACAATCTCTAATTTTTCGGCATAGTCATCATATATATTGATGTGAATGATGTCGTCCGTCTTGTACCCCAAATCATAATCCACCGCAAACTGAAACTGTCTGAAAACAATGAAAGCGAACATGATCATTCCTATCGACAAGCCAAACTGTAGTGTGAGCATGGCATTCTTCACCCATGCCAGGGAAAACACGACTTTCTGATTCTTGTCTGAGAATAACCTTGTGGCATTCAGCCGAGACATGATAAACGAAGGAAGCAAACCGGCTATGCAGCCAATAGCAACTGCAAACGCAACGGACCACAATACCATCGGCAATGTGAAATCAAGAGTAATCATTTGAAAGCCATAGGCATGATCATTAGGAAGATTAATAAATCCTCCTTTGAGCCAAACAAAAACGATTAATGCGAGACACAGAGCGATAAGGGATACGATGACAGCCTCTATGGTAAATTGGCTAAAAACCTGATATGATTTGGCACCCTGGATTTTTCGGATTGCCACTTCCTTTGACCTTCTTAGGCCCCGAGCCAGTGACAAATTGGTGTAATTGAAGCAAGCCAATAGCATAACAACTATCGCAAGGCCCATCATCATTTGGAAAGTAGCCTTTCTATAGGTGGGACCAATTTCATTCCCATAGCCTTCAGAAAGCACAACATCCTGCAGATTCTGCAATTTGTGTGTGATGTGCATTCCATCCTGACTGTTATTGAAATCCTTCATGATGTCAACCATTGACTCTTCAATGGATGATACCGATTCATGGTCGTTTACTTTCAAATACACATAATTGGCCCAAATGCTCTGGGGATTCTCCATGTATCCATGTTCTTTCACATCTTTTTGCAATTCCAGAGTTTTCATAGAATACAGTGCCTCAAAACGGATGTGAGAGCTTAAGCCGGGATCCTGCACCACCGCCGTAACCAGCGCCGACTGGAAGGCCTCATGCCCTTTGATTTCTACCAACTTGCCGATGGGATTCTGATCTCCGAACAGCTTTCGGGATAAGGTCTCTGTGAGCACAACGGTATAGGGCTCAACCAGGGCCTTGTGCAAACTACCATCAACCACTTTGAAAGAAAATACATCAAAGAATGAGGGAGTGGCCGCATAAATCTCCTCTACAAAAAACTGCTTCTCATCAAATTTGAAGTCGCAACCCCGCCAGATGGAAGTCAGAATGGTCAAGTCCTCAATTTGAGGCGTCTGTTCCTGCAGTTGTCTTCCTATATAAACTGATGTGCTCGCCACACGATCCTCTTCGTCTGTGCTGACATACTCCGAAGTAACACGATATATTTTATCCGCCGACTCATGAAAATCGTCATATGAGTCCAACTCCAAATACAACGCTACCAACAGCAAGCCGACTGACATACTCACTGCCAGACCAAATACATTGATACTCGTAAAAAGGGCATTTCTGCGAAGACTTCTTATAGAGATTTTCAAATGGTTCTTGAATAGTCCGTAGTGATTCATTCTGTAGGTTCCTTCTGTAGGTTTGATAATTGAGGGTCTGAATAGTCTTATGACATCCCAGGCGAATCGCCAGTTCGCAGATCGCTTACCACTTTTCGCGGCTCGCTCTGCGTATAACTCCATGAGATCGCCTTCTATCGAGGGTAATAGATCCGGGTGGCAAAACCAGCGAAGGAAGCGGAGGAGGAGTTTGGGGGGATTATTTGATTCTTTATTTTTCATTGCACGCAGAGCCGCAAAGGCGCAGTTTAAAGGTTGTTTGCTATTCTTTGGATTCCATTCTTCTTAACAAATCTCATTTGTTGCCCCGACCCTAAAGGGTGCAAATAAGATTTAGATCGATTCTCTCCTGTCTCTTCATTATTTAGGTTTAGTTCCATTTTAAAATCCATCGTCCTGGATTCAACTCTACCCTTGACTAGCATGCCAGAAACTTAGGCGTAGCCAGAGGTCGGGGCAAGAATTATTTCATTAGACCATTTCTCTTCAATCCTAAAATCCTGGTCAAACCATTTTCACCTCCCACGCCATCTTAGGTATCGCGCTCCACAGCTGCTCGCGTTGTGCACGAGTGTCCTCCATGATTTTTTTACCGGTAGCGGTAATAGAGAAAAACCGTTTAGGCCGTCCGCCCCTTTCAGCCGTTGACTCACCGTCTTTTGAATTCAGATAACCTTTATCTTCCAATCGCTTCAATGCAGACTGTAGAGCCCCTACACTTACCTTTCGTTTCAAGCGCTCTTCGATTTCCTTTTTGATTGAGACTCCATACGCATTGTCGTAGAGCACCCCTACTGTGAGCATTACGACCTCTTCAAATTCACCTAATTGATACTTACCCATAGTTAATTCCTAATTGTAGTATTGCAATACTAAAGAATGATTAGGTAATTTCCTAATTGTAGTATTGAAGGCATAAAAAACATGCCTCTCGGCCCATCTCCTATTTTGTTGGGACACAACCCTGAGGGAATGGGGATATTAAGTCATTTGCATCTAGCAAAATCAGGATCTCGGAAGGCAACCAAGTCATTGGCAATAATTTTCATCGCCCGCTATAAGGTTATCCAGCTTTTCAATTGTCTCACAAGTGCATGATGATGACAAAGGTTTGATTTGAATTTACGTTTCACTTCCATTGAGTTTTCCATGAAAAAAACAGGACACAGATCACCTATCAGGCTGATTAAAAATAACTTGTCTCTTTCAGGAAATAATTTCATATTCGTGCAACTCATTATTACACTTTATCCCTTCACCCTATAGACTAAATTTATGAATAGAGCTTACAACTTCTCTGCCGGTCCGGCAGTATTGCCGCTTGAGGTTTTAGAAAAAGTACAAAAAGAACTCGTTGACTACCAGGGCACGGGCATGTCCGTGATGGAGATGAGCCACCGCTCAAAGGACTTCCTGGCCATCATCGAAGCAGCTGAGCAAAACCTCAGAAAACTGATGAACATACCGGACAATTACAAAGTCCTCTTTTTGCAGGGAGGAGCCTCCACGCAGTTTGCTATGGTTCCTTTGAATCTATTCACCAAGTCCAAAAAAGCCGACTACTTCAACACCGGCAGCTGGTCTAAAAAAGCCATCGCGGAAGCCAAGCGATATGGTGAGGTCAATGTGGTAGCCTCCTCTGAGGACACCACCTTCAACTACATTCCCTCTATCGATGATGTGAGCCTGTCGGGCGATGCAGATTACGTGCACATCACCACCAACAATACGATCTATGGGACATGTTTTCCGAAGCTACCGGAAACAGGAAACATTCCATTGGTTGGGGATATGTCTTCTGATATCCTGTCCAAAGATTACGATGTATCGAAATTCGGGATCATCTATGCAGGAGCGCAAAAGAACATCGGCCCCGCGGGTGCTACGATCGTGATCATACGTGAAGACTTGGTAGGCAATGCTATGGACATCACTCCTACCATGCTCAATTATCAGACGCACGTGGATGGCGAATCTATGTTCAACACCCCTCCTTGTTTTGCCATTTACATGGCCGGAGAGGTCTTTAAGTGGGTATTGGACAACGGTGGAATACCTGCCATGGAGAAAAGAAACAAAGAAAAAGCGGCACTTATTTATGACTTTTTGGACAGTTCCTCCCTATTCAAGGCAACTGTAGAAAAAAAATCACGATCCATCATGAACATTCCGTTTGTGACGGGTAATGAAGATTTGGACGCAAAATTCATCGCCGAGGCTACCACCAAAGGCTTGAAGACTTTGAAAGGCCACCGCTCCGTGGGTGGAATGAGAGCAAGTATCTACAACGCCATGCCTCGTGAAGGTGTGGAAGCGCTCGTATCCTTTATGAAAGAATTTGAACAAGCAAATGGCTAATAGATATGGGCTCATTCATCATTCAAACGCTCAATAAGATTTCTCCTGTTGGGCTCGGACTATTTGGTTCAAATGGCTATGCGATTTCGGATGAAGCTGAAAATCCGGATGCCATACTGGTAAGAAGTGCGAAAATGCACGACCTGGCACTTGGCTCTTCTTTGAAGGCCATCGCTCGTGCGGGTGCGGGTGTCAACAACATTCCGATTGACAAATGTTCTGAAAAAGGAATTGTGGTGTTTAATACACCTGGTGCCAATGCCAATGCCGTAAAGGAGCTGGTGATCTCAGGAATGCTCCTGGCCTCCAGGAAAATCTATCAGGGTATTGAATGGGCGCAATCGCTCAAAGGAAAAGGTGAAGAGGTTGGACCGACAGTCGAAAAGAACAAATCCAATTTCACAGGCCCCGAAATCACCGGAAAAACCTTGGGAGTCGTTGGATTGGGGGCTATCGGTATGCTCGTAGCCAATGCCGCTGAAGCCCTCGGCATGCGGGTGATTGGTTTTGATCCATATATTTCCATTGACTCGGCGTGGCAATTATCCAAGTACGTGGAAAAGGCACATAGCCTCGATCAATTGTTGGCTGAGTCTGATTATATCAGTTTGCATATTCCTCTGATGGATTCGACCAAAGAATTCATAGACAAAGACAAGTTTGCCATCATGAAAGAAGGGGTGGCTATCCTGAATTTTGCTCGTGGTGGCCTGGTCAATAAAAAAGACCTTCTTGAAGCTATGGACCAAAACAAAGTCCGATGCTTCGTAACGGATTTCCCTGAGGATGTTTTATTAGGACATGAGAAAGTCATTTCCGTACCGCACCTGGGAGCCTCTACACCAGAGTCAGAAGAAAACTGTGCCGTGATGGCGGTAAACCAGATTAAAGACTATTTGGAAAACGGAAACATCACCAATTCAGTCAACTTCCCTCCTGCCAAAATGCCAAGGAACGGTGGATCGAGAATCGTCATTGCGAATAAGAATGTTCCCGGTTCTGTGAACAAGGTGACTAGCTTCCTGGCGGAACAGAACATCAACATCGCTGACATGCTCAATCAGCACAAGGGCGATATTGCGTACAATATCATTGATGTAGACGGGGAAGTTGATGAAGAAAAGGTTCAGAAGATTACAGAAAGCGAAGATATTATTATGGCCAGGGTGTTGGCCCCGATATCAAAATAGCATAACCAAACTGCACTATGAAAATCAAACCATTTAAGGGGTTTAGGCCTCTACAGGAAAAAGTAGCGTCCATTGCCTCCAGACCCTATGATGTACTGAGTTCGGCTGAAGCTCGGGAAGAAGTGGCCGACAACCCGGATTCATTCTTAAAAGTTGTCAAACCGGAAATCACCTTACCCAAAGAGGTCGATCAGTACGACCCTAAAGTTTACAAAGCAGGAAGGGATAATTTCAAAACATTGGTTGAGAAAGGTGCTTTCATTCAGGATGAAAAGGAGAGCATCTACATCTACGAGCTCACCATGAATGGTCGTTCTCAAAATGGTATTGTGGCCTGTGCGTCAGTAGAGGACTACATGAACAATAAAATCAAAAAGCACGAGCTCACCCGACCGGACAAGGAAGCGGATCGAAAAAACCACGTCAGGGTTTCTATGCTCAATGCGGAACCTGTGTTCTTTGCCTACAAGGCCGTTGAACGGTTAGACGAACTGGTGGACGAAGTAAAAACTGCCGATCCTGTTTATGATTTTACGGCGGACGATGGGGTGATTCATCGCTTTTGGGCAGTGGACTCTGAAGAAATTGTTGAGGCGTTCGTTGGTGAGTTTGATAAAATGGAAGCCACCTATGTGGCAGACGGTCATCACCGAACCGCAGCAGCCGGATTGGTTGGAAATGACCTCAAAAACGAAAACCCTAATCACACCGGAGACGAGGAGTACAATTACTTCCTGGCTGTACACTTTCCGGATAATCAGCTGGAGATCATTGATTACAACCGTGTGGTGAAGGATCTGAATGGTTTAAGCAAAGAGGAATTCATTTTGGCTTTGTCCGCTTCCTTTGATGTGGAAGAAAAGGGAACAACCCCCTATAAGCCCACGAAGCTTCATGAGCTGGGTATGTACATCGAAGGAACATGGTATGCGCTTTCTGCTAATTCCGGGACATATGACGATGCTGATCCTATCAAAGCATTGGATGTAACGGTACTTTCTGAATCTGTTCTCAAACCCATCTTAAACATTCACGACCTCCGAACCGACAAGCGAATTGAGTTTGTGGGCGGAATCCGTGGATTGCAAGAACTTGAAAAACGGGTAGACTCAGGCGAAATGGCTGTTGCATTTGCGCTATACCCCGTATCGATGAAGCAACTCATCGACATAGCCGACAATGACCTGATCATGCCTCCAAAAGTCACGTGGTTTGAGCCTAAGCTCAGGAGTGGTTTGGTGGTGCATAGTTTGGAGGATTAATCCAAACTATACGGTGACCACTATTCCGACCTCAGCCTATCTACAGGATTAGCCAAGGCGGCCCTAACCGATTCTCTGCCGATGCTAAGCAGGGTGATGACCAAAACGAGCAAACCTGAAAGCACAAAAACAGACCAGGAAATGTCTATTCTATAGGCAAAATCCTCCAAAAACAATTCGGCCAGGTACCATCCAACAGGAATGGCGATGATCAGCGCAAAAACCACCAGCTTTACAAAATTCAAAGTGAGCATACCCATGATTGCGCCGAACCCGGCGCCCAGAACTTTTCTAATGCTGATTTCTTTGCTCCGCTGCTCCACCACAAAAGCTGACAGAGCAAACAAACCCAAACAAGCGATAAAAATTGCCAAGCCGGCAAAAAGAGAAACGATCAGCTTTATGCGATTTAGAAAGACATTTGTCCATGTCCTGGCAAAACGATCATTGAGGAAATCGTACCGAATAGCCTGATTCGGCATCAATCCTGCCCACAATCCTTCTATGGCTGCCAGAGTTTCACCCACGTTCTCAGACTTGGTTTTGATTATTACATTCGAACCCCGTGAAGTCAACGTCATGCACAAAGGCCCGATTTCAATTGCAAGCGATCCAAAATGAAAATTTTCTATTACACCGATTATTCGGGCGTCGCGCTGGTGATCGCTTTCCAACACCTGACCTATGGGATTTTGCAGGCCCATCATATCGGCCATTTTTCTATTGATGACAATGGCATCTTTATCACCGGCAATTGATGATGACAAGAACCGCCCCTCTATGAGGTCTATTCCAAGTGTCGCGATATAATCTTCGTCCACCCTCCATGACCGGGCTTCCGCGCCCATATCCAGCTTTTTCCTACCTTCTTTATAAAAAGTGCTATTGTTCACCAGGGTGCCAGAAATAGGAAGAAAACTGCTCACGGTCACATTTTCGACATCCGACAATCCCAGAAGCTGATTCTTAAACACCTCCTGCTTATCACCCATGGTGTCTGCACTCTGAATCGTGATCACCATTTCCTTATCAAACCCAAGCTCCTTGTTGAGGAAATACTGTACTTGTCTATGAATAATGATGGACGAAAAGATAAGGACGATGGAGATGGCAAATTGGAAGACAACAAGACTGCTGCGAAGCTTGCTACCTCGACGCCCCCAATTCAATTTGCCCTTGATGGCATCTATGGGTTTGATAGAAGAAAGCACAAGTGACGGATAAAAACCCGACAGCAACCCAAGCATAACTATGGATCCAATCAGTGTGGGGTAAAGCCACCATGTAGACCAGGGAAAGGTGATCGACTTTTGCGTAAGATGATTAAAGAAAGGCAGGCAAATCCAAGCCACTAGCAATCCTAATAGGATCG
This sequence comes from Reichenbachiella sp., assembly GCA_965222305.1. Classification (GTDB taxonomy): domain Bacteria; phylum Bacteroidota; class Bacteroidia; order Cytophagales; family Cyclobacteriaceae; genus Reichenbachiella. The sequence continues at coordinate 5,135,228 of OZ244943.1, read as the reverse complement.
AGAGCAGGCTGAATAATCCTGATTCAGAGAGATGCTGTAGGATCAGATTTCTACGGTGCGACCCTATCACCTTCCTTACACCGACTTCCTTGGCTCGTCTGCCGGATTTGGCTGTAGACAGATTTACAAAGTTGATCACTGCCAGAAACAGAATGGCTACTGCGACTATGCCCAGAACCCAAATGATCTCGATGCTTCCATGCTCAGACAAGTCATCTCCTACGTTTTGAGGATTCAGATAGATATCACTAACAGGCTGCAGATAATAGGATCTGTATTTTTTCACCTCTTCTACGTCAACAGAGCCTTTGGCGATCAACTCAGGTACTACGAAATTGTCCCTGACATACAAGAGCTTCTCCTCCAATTCCACTTTATCAACACCCGGCCTTAGCTTGACGTAAAAATCGTAATTGCTACAGCACCAGTTTGTTTGCTCTCCTGGCCAAAACTCAAAATCTGCCAGACTAATTATAAAGTCATATTTGAGATGAGAATGTGGCGAAAAGTCCTCAATCACCCCTGCAATGGTCAGGGTTCGATCACCGTCATTTAAAATTATCTGCTTACCTACTGGGTTTTCATTAGGGAAATACTTTTCAGCCTTGCTCTTGGTCAGGACAATGGAATTTGGCTCGGACAGAGCATGACTTCTATCACCATATACCATGGGTAATTCGAGGATTTCAAGTAGCTCCGGATCAGAGTATATGAACTTTTGTTCAAAAACATTTCGCTTGCTATCAGCGGGTCTGAATTGAAAATCGCTAACCAAATGATGTATCCTGGCTACCTTCTCGATTTCCGGAAAATTGTCGTAGAGTATTTTTCTTATCGGTGCTCCAATCAACGTCCACTTGCCCTGATCTTGGGGGCCGGAGTAGTCGTTGACCATTCTAAATATCCGATCACCGTCCATTTGATGCCGATCAAAGCTTTGCTCGTCACGTATAAACAGGCCAATCAGAATGCAGGCAGCAATTCCGATTGATAATCCGCCAATTTTAATTGTAGAGAACATCTTTTGCCTCTGAAGGGTTCTCCATGATATTTTGAAATAATGTTTATACATGGCTATTTGGTTTGAGTATTTTGACTTTGATTTTTTTATGGCAAAAGGTCTGACATAATTCAGCACCTGATACCAGTAATTGAGTTTTGCTTTGAAGGAATTCTTCCTCTCCGCAGTATCGTAGAATTTCTCCTCCAGGTCTCCCAGGACTTCTTCGGCCAGGTCAGAGCGAAGGAACCAACTTAGGATTCGCTGCGGGAGTTTAGGCGGTATAGGACTTCTTTGTCTCATCATTATAACCCCGTGGCGAAATCAGGAAACTGCTTCCACAAAGACACTTTCAAATCCCTGGAAGCCTCCAGCGCCCTTTGACCACTTGCTGTAATCGTGTATATGCGCTTTCGCCTCCCTCCTCTGGCAGCAGTGGGTTTTCCCATTTCAGAAGTCAAAAATCCTTTGTCAGACAACCGATCCATCGTGGAATGGACTGATCCAATGGATACCGACCTTCCTGTCTGAGATTCAAATTCCTCAGCTACTTTAAAGGCGTAAGCGTCCTCCCCCAATATCCCTATCAGCAAAAGGATTGTCTCTTCAAAATCACCGAGTTTTGTTTCCTTCATAACATTACATTCTAAATTGTAGAACTAATATACGCAAGATTATTTTAATTAGTTCTGCTTTTTAGTAAGAAATAAAATCTGGACATTCATAAACCACCCATACTTAACACATACTTAACATTAAAAAAACACCCCTGAACTACTCTTGCCGTATATTTAAATAAGGCAAAAGCAGCATGGACATTTACTTAATTTTTGTCATTGTACTTTTTGCGCTGGCTGCCTCAGACTTGGTGGTGGGTGTAAGCAATGATGCAGTTAATTTTCTCAATTCCGCTATTGGATCAAAAGTAGGTGCCCGCTGGCTCATCCTCGTGACTGCCAGCCTCGGCATACTCGCTGGAGTGTTATTTTCCTCTGGTATGATGGAGGTCGCACGAAAAGGAATTTTCAACCCTGAGTATTTCACCTTCGCTCATGTCATGGTCATTTTCCTGGCCGTGATGCTTACTGATATTTTACTTCTTGACCTGTTCAATACGTTCGGGTTACCTACCTCCACTACAGTATCGATTGTGTTCGAACTCCTCGGAGCTGCTGTGGTTGTTTCTATATTTCACCTTGTGAGCACCGGACAGGAACTCTCCGAGCTGGTGAATTATATCAACACCAGCAAAGCGGTAGTCATTATCTCAGGTATCTTCTTATCCATTTTTGTAGCCTTCACTGTAGGTGTAATAGCCCAATTCGGATCAAGAATGCTCTTCACCTTCAACTACAAGAAGAAAGTCGCTAAGTATGGTGCTATCTGGGGCGGCCTGGCGATATCCATCCTCTTCTATTTCATGATCATCAAGGGACTGAAGGGGTCGGCATTTGCTGATACTTTGTTTGTCTCTTGGGCCAAATCCCACACCTGGGCGATTATGGCGATCAATGCAGTTCTGTGGACAGGACTGTTCAAATTATTACAGACGTACACTCAGATCAACATTCTTAAAATCATTGTATTCGTAGGTACATTTTCATTGGCACTTGCATTTGCGTCCAATGACCTGGTCAACTTCATCGGCGTACCTATTGCCGGCTTCCAATCATTTCAAATATGGAATGAATCACAGACACTGGCCAATGAACTATTCATGACTTCCCTTGCGGGTAAAGTACCAACCCCAACCATGATCCTTGTCTTGGCTGGCATCATCATGACCATTACCCTATGGAAATCCAAAAAAGCCCGTACAGTGACCGCCACTGAAATCAACCTGTCACGACAGAATGTGGGTGCAGAGCGATTCAAACCCATGTTGCTGGCAAAATGGTTTGTAAAAGGAAATGAGCGATTGGTTGACTTCATATACCGGTTTCTCCCCAAGAAGCTCAAAAAGAAAATAAATAAGAGTTATGCCAAGGTCAGAGTAGCCCAGGGACAAAACCCACCGGCATTCGACCTGATCCGGGCATCGGTCAACCTGACTGTAGCCGGTATGCTCATCTCTATCGCTACTTCTTATAAGATGCCGCTTTCCACCACCTATGTTTCATTCATGGTGGCCATGGGCACCTCGCTGGCAGACAAGGCCTGGGGCAATGGCTCTGCGGAGCACAGGGTATCCGGAGTACTCAATGTCATCGGTGGTTGGTTTATGACGGCCATTATCGCCTTCCTGGTTTCAGGGCTATTTGCTTTGATTATTTTGTTTTTCAATATCGCCGGAGTGATAGCCGTGATCACCCTCGTAGGTTTAGTGGTCTTTTTCTCTTTCCGGTTTCACAATAAGAGAGTACTACCCGGACAAAACCTGGAGCAGGGATCTGCGATGGGATAAATGGTTTAGACTTCTGCGATAGCTAAATCTTTTTTGATCAGATGTAAAAATGTTGCAGCGGAAATACCCGCTGACCCAAAGGCCATACACATCACCATGATCTGATACCTGACGGCTATCAATGGATCTACTCCTGATAGAATTTGTCCGGTCATCATTCCCGGAAGGGAGACCAGCCCTACGGCAAAAAGTGAATTGGTGATAGGAATTAAGGCGGCTCGCAACGCGGTATTTCGAGCATCGACAAAATTCACTCCCCGATCCAGTTCGGACTTAATCCGCTCCCCCGCCAGGCTCACGCTGTTCATGGAGTTGGCAAAAATCATCCCGGCCAAAGGAATAACGTATTGAGGAAAGTACCAGGGCTCGAGCGCCAGTACCCCCTGGGTAATCAAAAACAAAACAGAGCCCCCTCCTATCAGTATGGCAATGCACGCTTTTTGATATAAACTCTTTCTTTCGGTCTTTAGCGTCCTGAGTGCGATCCAACTGGACGAAAACAGCATGACAGCCAATACAAGCATCACCACCCATGAACGATCCGACTCAAACACATAGGTCAACACATACCCGATCAGCACAAGTTGAACCAACATCCTGAATACGGCCCATAATGATGTTTGCACTTCCTGCTTCCATCGCCAAAGAATCAGGACCACAGCGGCCACCGGGATAAAGGCATAAAGCAAATTGAGTATGGAAATAATCTGGATATCGCTTTTCATGTCCGTAAATGTTCTCTTTTCAGTACTAAATAAATGATTAACCCAATCGCAACCCAGCGATGCTATATTTATTAAATTGAAACATGAACCCAACAACATTATCTCCGGCACAACAGACCTTTCAGCGAAAGATGCTGAACCCCGTCACCTTCCGGTTCTTCCTACTGTTCAAATTACCGCTAGGCTTTCTTAGCGGAATGAAAGTGATGGAGCTGACGACTGAAAAATCCGTAAGTACGGTCAACTACCGATGGCTCAACAGAAATCCATTCAAATCTTTGTATTTCGGGGTACAGTGCATGGCTGCAGAACTTTGTACGGGTGCCCTTTCATTAATGGCTTTGTACAAAGTCAGGCCGAGCATAGCCGGAATAGTCACGGGCATTGAAGCAGAGTTTGTCAAACAAGCCAGGAGCCGGGTATTCTTTACCTGTGAAAATGGAAAGGAGATTTTCGAAGCAGTAGAAAAATGTAAAACCTCCGATGAGGGACAAGTAGTCCGGGCAAAATCCCTGGGAAAAACCAAAGACGGCACCACTGTATCAGTTTTTTATTTTACCTGGTCGTTTAAACGCAGGTCATAAAAAAGCCGACGCTAGGCCGGCTTCTGATTTCTTACCAAATTTTCACACGCTCTTCCGGAGGCAGATACAAAGAATCCCCTTCCTGAATATTAAACGCCTCATACCATTCGGGTACGTTTCTTACGATACCGTTGGTACGAAACTTTGGTGGAGAGTGGGTGTCTGTATTGATCCGAATTCTCATGGTTTCCTCACGGAATTTGCTCCGCCATGCCTGGGCATAACTAATGAATAGCCTCTGAAGTCCTGTCAGGCCATTCATCATTGGTGCTTCCTCTCCATTGAGACTTAATTGATACGCTTTGAGGGCAATCGAAAGGCCGCCCAGGTCTCCGATATTCTCACCCAAAGTAAATGTCCCGTTGACGTTCAAATCATCAAACACCTGATAGGAGTCGTACTGATCGATGAGCACTTTGGTTCTCTTTTCAAATTCCGCACGGTCACTTTCTGTCCACCAGTTTCTCATCGCGCCGTCCCCATCAAAGGTACTGCCCTGATCGTCAAAGCCATGACCGATCTCGTGACCAATGATGGCCCCTATCGCTCCATAGTTCGCTGCATCATCTGCCTCCATATCAAAAAACGGTGGTTGCAGGATCGCAGCAGGGAACACTATTTCGTTCTTGGTAGGATCGTAATAGGCGTTTACGGTTTGTGGTGTCATGTACCACTCAGATTTGTCAATAGGTCCATTGAGTTTTCCTACCTCTCTAAAATGAGTTGCTTTATTTGCACTACGAATGTTCGCGAACAAATCCGCTTTGCTAATCTCCACATCACTATAGTCCTTCCATTTATCAGGATACCCGATCTTGGCCGTAAACTTGCTGAGCTTGTCGAGTGCCTGCGCCCGTGTCGAATCACTCATCCAATCCAGTTCATTGATACTCTGCTCATATGCCTTTAATAGGTTATTCACCAATTCGAGCATGCGACCTTTGGCCTCCGGAGGGAAATGCTTACTTACATATACCTTGCTCACCACCTCACCCAGGCTTCCATTGACCACATTTACCGCCCGGCGCCATGCAGGCTGCTGGGCTTCCATCCCATGCATTTCCTTTCCGTAAAAGTTGAAATTTTGAACATCCAGTTCTTCACTGAGACGACTCGCAGCATCGTCGAGAACTTTCCATTTCAGGTAGTTTTTCCAAACGGACAAGTCTTGAGACGTCAGAAGGCCATTGAGTGCCTGAAAATAACTCGGCTGACCAATGATCAACGTGTCCAATCCTTCTACACCACTGGTTTTAAGATAAGCACTCCAGTCAAACTTGGGCATCTCAGCAGAAATCTCTTCTATTGTGTACTTATTGTACAACTTTGCCCAATCCCTATTTTCCTCTTTAGACCAATGTATTTGAGCAATAGCGGTCTCCAGTACCATCACATCATCCGCAACAGATTTGGCATCCGGCAATCCCGCCATTTCAAACATTTTCACCATATGATCCAGATACTTGGGTCGGATGCTTGCAAACTGCTCTGCATCACTGAGGTAGTACTCTCTATCCGGTAGCCCTAACCCTCCGTGAAAGACATAGAGTGCATATTGGGTAGGTACTTTAAAATCCGGGTATACAGCCCCTCCGAGTGGTAGGTCAATGCCATAAATACCATAGTCGGCCATAAAATCATCTAAATCATCTGGGGAGGCTATTTGGTCAATCCTTTCAAAATCGGCCTTTAATGGTTCTACCCCATTAGCATTTCGGGTATCCATGTCCAGATAGGAAGCATAAAGATCGCCTACTTTCTGCTCATCAGATCCCTTTTCAAACTCCCTGGAAGCAGACTCCTCTATAATGGCTTTTACATCTTTCTGTGAGTTTTCTCGCAAAATGTAAAAAACACCATAGCTCGCCTCGTCTTCCGGTATTGGTGTATTATCCAGCCAGGTGCCATTGGCAAACCGGAAGAAATCTGCTCCGGGGGCGGTGGTACTGTCCACATGAGCCAGGTCTATTCCCATGCTGTACTCCTTCTCAGCGGATGGCTGACAAGCAAAGAAAAAAGGCGTCAACAATGCCGCCATTAATAGGTTTTTGTGGGTTCTCATAAATTATGTATTTGGGTGAATTGTAATTTACCTCTTTCTATAAGCAGAAAAACGGGCTTTACACCAATGGTCTATTCCTTTTATCAGTGCACTTTAAACTTCTTATTGTAGTCCGAAATACTCTTCTCGACTACCTTGAGAGCGGCCGCTTTGTTTTGGATTTCCTCGACCTGTACGGTTTTGTTCTCCAGCTTTTTATAGTCTTCGAAGAAACTGACCAGTTCTTTTACAAAATGTGGCGCCAGTTCATCGATATCCTGGATGTGATTGACGCTCATGTCGTTTTCTGCCACAGCAATGATCTTATCATCAGCTTCTCCTTCATCCAACATACCCATCACTCCTATTACCCTGGCCGAAATAATACACATTGGCACCACGTCTATTTGCGAAAGCACCAAAATATCGAGCGGATCCCCATCATCGCAGTAGGTCTGTGGGATAAAGCCGTAGTTCGCCGGATAATTGATAGAGGAATACAAGACCCTGTCCAAAATCAGGAGACCGCTCTCCTTATCAAGCTCATACTTGGCTCGTGTATTTTTTGGTATTTCAATAATGCCTTGTACATACTCGGGCACCCTATGCCCAATGGTGACGTCATGCCATGGATTGCTCATGCGATATCTTTTAATAGTTTATTAGTTTTTGAATTCCTTCTTTCGTTTTGAAGCTCGTCATAGGAACCCAGTAAGTCTTCAAATTGCCCCTGACCTTTAGTGAAGAGGTCATTCACCCCGTTTTCCTCCAGCTTAGAGACTACATATTGTATGTTAATTTTGTTTATATCAATGGCCGGAACGTAGACATGGTTCTTTTCTCCGTCCTCTACAGATTTGGTCAGCAGATGCGCCTTTACCAATCGATTGACCGCATTGGATACAAATCGATGGGGAATATTCAGTTCGTCAGCAAAACGCTGTTTCGTATAAGGAGAATCTCCATTTTCAAATGCTTTGACCGCAGCGTGCATGACCAGCAATGCTATACGTTTTCTTTCCTTTAAGCTAAACTGAATATCCCGCTCGTCCGGGATATAGTGATCGACACTCTGGATGGCAAAGGACAACTCTCCCCCGATAAAGAATATGGTCCAACTGATCTGCGTAAAGATGAAAAACAAGGGTATAGCAGCAAAGCTCCCGTAGATGGCGTTGTAGTTGGCCACACCGATAGAAAAGTATATGAAACCCCACTGCACGATATGAAACAATGTGCCAGCGACGATACCGGCCAAAACTCCAGCCTTCCAGTGCACCTTCACATTGGGCATAATCACATAGATCAGCGCATAAAGAAGCCAAACCAGCAAATAGGACGACATACTGACCAGGAACACAATCAGTGGATTGACCACTGCTTCTACGTCAAGCTGTTGACTAACCGATTTCATTTGCGTTTCTAAAAACACCGTGGCGCTACTCGACAGTACGATCAGAATCGGTGCCACCACCAGCAGTGCCAGGTAATCCGTAAATTTCCGAATCCATGTCCTGGGTCTCTGCTTTCCCCAGATGCTGTTGAAGACATCTTCAAGGTTATTGAGCAGTTTCATTACCGTGAAGACCAGCACAATAATACTGACCCCAGCGATCACCCCGCCCCTGGCATTATCAAGCATGTTTTGAGCAAACTCAAATGTACTGGTCATCACCACTTCCTGACCGGGTAACAGTTTGGCGACCTCTTCCTGAAGGTTGATCGCCAGCCCAAAACCCTTGGAAATACCAAATGCAAGGGCTGCCAATGGCACAACGGACAGAATCGATAAGTAGGTAACTGCGGAGGATTTAAGAGCAATTTGGTCTTTGGTAAACTCTTTAAGAGTAATGAGAATTACCTTGACCACATCCAGTCCAAACCCCTTTATTCCGGGACCACTTTTGGTCTTCCAAATGTCGATCGACAGAAATTGGTTGACTTCAGCAAGTTTAGATTTAAGCTGCATTAGTTTTTAAAACTGAATAGACCCGTATGCGTTGCATTCTTTTCATAAAGATAAGCAATGATCCCATCCTTTAGCCCCACGTCGGGCACCAGTACCTTTTGTACGCCGGCTCTATGCATGGTGTTGATGTATATCCCTGAGGCGGGAATGATCACATCGGCCCTATCTGCATTCATTTGCAGCTTATGCATTCGCTCCTCATAGTCCATTTTTTTAAGGCTTTTAAGACAGGCTTCAAGTTTTTTCAGTGAGATAAATTCTCCCTTGATGCCGCTCACAAGCTCGAAAAGCTTGTTGATGTTTCCACCGGTACCTATGGCCACCACTTCTTCGTCTTTCGGGACGTTCTCGTCCACCCATGAGTAAAGTTCCTCCCAGGCTACTTTTCGGGCCTTGTCATTGAGCATTCTCACCGATCCGATAGGAAATGAATGTGCGGTGATCTTGCGACTGTCGCGGTATACGTTGAGCTCCGTGCTACCTCCTCCTACATCTATATGCAGCCATGAACCCGCACCCAGGTGGTATTCTATGACCCTATTGATCATTTCTGCCTCATCGTCTCCTGAGATAATTGAAATATTCAACCCCACTTCATTTTTCACTCGCTCAACCAACTCAGGGCCGTTCTCAGACTCCCTCATGGCCGAGGTAGCACAGGCAAAATACTCATTCACCCGATAGAGATCAATCATCGTCTTGAACGCCTTCATGAGATTGACAAAATCTTCGCATCTCTGATCGCTGATTCTTCTAGTGGTGAATACATCCGTACCCAATCGAAGGGGAAACCGGATGAATTGGAGTTTTTTGAATGTGGTCGAATCACCATACCTAATCACGTTGGTGACCTGTAAGCGCACGGCATTCGACCCTATGTCTATCGCTGCTAGTATCATCTAAGGGAAAGATAAAGCATTACACGAAAAGGAAACAATAAAATCGTCGCTTACTCGCTTTCGACTTCCGTACCCATCAAAAAGGCCTTGATGTAGTCCTCCAGATCACCATCCAGGACATTTTGCACATCGGTGCGCTCTACTCCTGTACGGGCGTCCTTGATCAGCTTGTATGGATGCAAGACATAGTTTCTGATCTGACTACCAAAGTCAATCTTCATCTTACTGCTCTCTATCTCGTCTCGCTTCTCGTTTCGCTTGTCTACCTCGATTTGGTATAGACGTGACTTCAGCATCCGCATGGCGTGTTCCTTATTGGCAAGCTGCGAACGCTCAATAGAGCACACAATCACAATCCCGGAGGGCTTGTGCGTAAGCTGTACTTTAGTTTCTACCTTGTTGACATTCTGCCCACCAGCACCGCCGGATCTGGAAGTCTGCCATTCAATATCTCCCTGGTTGATTTCAACCTCTATAGAATCATCCGCAATTGGGTAGACATACACAGACGCGAAAGACGTGTGTCTTCTCCCACCAGAGTCAAACGGTGAGATTCTAACGAGTCGATGCACACCGATCTCCGACTTGAGGTAGCCATAGCCAAACTGCCCATCAAACTCCAGGGTAGCAGATTTAAGCCCTGCGGTATCCCCGGGTTGGTAGTTGAGCTGCCGAACCTTGAAACCATTTTTCTCACCCCACATGATGTACATCCGCATGAGGATGCTGGCCCAGTCCTGGCTCTCTGTACCTCCTGCGCCGGGGTTGATCTCCATCACGGCTCCCAGCTGATCTTCTTCTCCACTGAGCATCCGCTTAAACTCGAGCTCCTCAAGAGCTTTAAGACAATTTTGATACTCGGCTTCTACCTCGCTCATCTCGGCTTCACCCCCTTCGTAAAACTCAAACAGGGTCTCCAAATCCTCAGCAGAACCCAGGACTTTGGCAAATCCATCGGTCCATACTTTCTTAGATTTTATCTGCTTTAAGATTTTCTCCGCTTCGTTGGGATCGTTCCAAAAATCGGGTTGCGCGGTGATCAGCTCCTCTTCTTCTATCTCTTTTACTTTGACATCATAGTCAAAGATACCCCCGCAGTGCACTCACGCGGGCCGTTATATCCTTCAGTTGATCTGTAGTCATTAGTTGAAATTTAGGGGTCAAATTTAGAAATGATTTTTCATTAGAGCACAGAAGGAATTCTTTTATTAAATACCCAATTGAGAATTGATTTACCTTTGTGTCAAACTAGAGACTGATGCCCAAAGAATTTTCTGCGCCTGATGCCCATCTGCTCATCGAAGAGGATAAATCCCTTTTCACTTTTACCTGGAAAGGCACCGTATCCGAAAAGACCGTGAGAAGGATATTGACCCTGGCTTCCAACGTGGGAGAGGATCTGGACAAGGTTCACTGGCTGATAGACCGCACAAACCTCGATGGATATTCGGCGGAAGCCCGCATCTGGCTCAAGAACAATTTTATGCAAGGCACCGGCACGGACTTTATCAACAAGACCGACAAAATCGCAGCGGTCAATTCAAACTCTGCCATTGCGCAGGTGTCGTCCAATGTGCTCATAGACGCCCTTCAAAAAATCAACTCCAACATTGAGTACAAAGAGTTTGACATGAAAGGCCCGGCCATCAACTGGCTGCTTGGGATTGAAGAAGAAAAAACCGAGCCCAAGAAAAAACGAGGCTTGTTCAGGAGATAAGCCCCAATTATCTGGACTTGGATAAATAAAAAACCCGATCCTGGGTTTAGAAGAATCGGGTTTCATTCGTAATTAAACTATGTCTTAGTTTTCTTTATATGTAATGCTCTTGACACGCTCGTCGATCATCAGTAGCTGCATAGGCTCCTCTCCCAGCATTTCAAACAACTCCAATATCCTCCTGATCACAAACTCTTCCTCTACCTGTTCTTTCACATACCACTGCATGAAATTTTCGGTTGCATAGTCGTTGGACTTGCGACAAGTGCCTACTATGTCATTGATTGATTCGGTGACGTTTATTTCACTTTCCAAAGCCGCCTCAAATACCTCGCGCAACGAACCGTATTCGGCTGCAGGCTCAGCAATAGCAGGCGAAACAGCCACACCACCCATGTCACTTACATAGTGAAACATCTTAAGCATGTGCTCACGCTCTTCGTTGCTTTGACTGTAGAAGAAACTTGCACTATGATCAAACCCATTCTGATCACACCAAGCTGCCATCGCCAGATATTTGGCGGACGCCTGACCTTCCAACTTTATTTGTTTATTGAGTTTGCTGATGATTGAATCCTGCACAGCAACTCTTTGTCTCATTAAATCCTTCATAACGATTGGGGTTAATTCCTATACAAATGAAACCAAAAACCCCTGAAAAGGTTCGGATATGAAGAAATTTGGAATTGGTCTAATTAACTAAAAGGATGAAAAGACAAAAGAGATGACCTCCGAGAAGCTAAGCTTCTACTCTGTGAATGCGCTGATGCACGATGCTATTGAGCTCGATCATGACCATACTTCCCGCCATGAGTTCCTTGAGTTCGATCACTTCATCTATAGTGAGTACCAGGATACGATCGTTGTTGCATAGTGATATAATCTCCACATCTGCTCCCATCTCATCATCCAATAGCATGGCTTCAAGGTTCATTTTGTCCAACTTGGCTTTGAGTGCAATAAATGAACATACCTTTAACTTGTACACCTCAGACTTGAAGTTGAGGTAGAAGCAATTCTCTGAATCTGATTGGTGAATACTGGCGTTGGATGATTCGTATATCAAATGCATGCGGCAAAATTATATTTATTTAGATTCATTACAAATAATTAAAGGATATTTGTAGCGTTTCATTTTTTTGAAATTCTCATATTTTTGCTGAATGATCCGCCTTAAACTAATCCTGATACTCTTGGCGCTGTATGCAGCGCAAGGTGTACATGCTCAAACCATTACATACCTCGGCAATGAAGGGGTACTGATCCAAAATGGTGAATCCAAAGTCTTGATCGATGGATTGTTTGATGAATACAACCTCAGATTTCATGCACCGGATGCAAACCTGATGACCAAGATTATGACACAGACCGCTCCGTATAACGGCGTGGACCTGATCCTGGTGACCCATGCACATCGCGACCACTTCAATGCGCAAATAGCCGTTGATTACCTGATGGCGAACAAATCTGCTCTATTGGTAGCTCCCCCACAAGCCATCGATTCGATGCAGCAGTATTCAGACTCATTTGCCAAGATCAAAGATCGCGTCAATAGTTTCCCTTGGAAAAAAGGCTGGAGGCAGGCAGCATTTGGAGACATCACAGTCAGGACGACTTATATGCTTCATGCCGGCAAGTCCAACAAGTACATACAAAACGCAATCTATATTGTGAACATTGGGGACAAGCAGGTCATCCACCTGGGAGACACCCAGATGGAGCGTGACCACTTTGACAACCTACGTCTGGAGTATGAAGATTTTGATGCGGCCATCGTCCCCTTCTGGTACCTGACCAGTGTGTACGGTGCATCACTTGTCAATAAGTTTATGCATTCTAAAGAGGTGATAGGTGTACACTTCCCGGTCAAGGGCTTCGAGTCATCGATCTCCAAGGTGCAGGAAAACTTTCCCAATGCTGTTCTGTTCAACGATATTGGTCAGAAGGTGAGCTTCTAGTTTTCGTTTCGTTCTACCAACAATACAAATCCTTCATCCAATAACAGGTATCCCTGGTCATAACAAAACCGGTACTCTTGGCCGGCTTTTGTTTTGTACACATTCGTGAAATACTCAAAGCTAAACCCCTTGGCAATGAGTTTGTCCCTGTGGGTTTTCAGCTTTCCATCCGGATTGAGCTCTTGCATGATCCGGCGGTTTTTTCTGAGTATGTTGTTGACATTACGCACATAATTGGTCGCGTCTGAATTAGTCCTATTATTATGCGCATTACGACAGGCGTCGGAGCAAAATTTCTTGTCGACACGCCCAAATATTGGCTTGCCACATTCCGGGCATTTTCTTTCTTCTTCGGCTAGGTCCATTTTTTATTACGTTGTTTTAAAAATACAAACTACTGAATATCTGTAACATATCCAATTACAAACGGATACAGTCGATTACAACTATTTAACAACCGACTCGGATTTGGAGCTCACATAATCTTTGCCATGTCAATCGACAAATTCATCTACCAACAGGTGAATCATTACAAACTTTTAATTTTTATTATCATGAATGCTTTAAAAAACAACGTGCAGTTAATTGGTAGATTAGGCAACGACCCACAAGTAAGATCTTTCGAAAGCGGAAAGAAAATGGCTACCTTTTCTATGGCCACCAACGAAGTGTACTACAACAACAAAGGTGAAAAAGTAGAAGACACCCAATGGCACAACGTAGTGGCGTGGGGCAAGAAGGTGGACATCATCGAAGAGTACCTGAAAAAAGGAAGCGAAGTAGCCGTGCAAGGCAAGCTCGTCAATAGAAAATATGAGCATGAGGGCATCACTAAATACGTGACCGAGATATCCCTTGCCGAAATGCTCATGATCGACAAGCGGCCATAAGACCACAAACATCTATCAAAGATGCATTATCTTTATTCTGTCACTTGACAGATTTTTGGCGACAATCAAAGCTTTTGGTTGTCGCTATTTTTTTGCAATCAAATGTTGGGGAATTTGCAGATTGTCTCGACATTGTTACATTTGTAGATATCCACGAGATCTGTACTATTCACTAGCGTATTGAGAAAGTCTTCGGACTTTCTTTTTTTTATCGGTCACACCAGACTTTATTGATTTCCTCTGCAGTATAAGCGCCCTTCCTTACCTGTCTTCCTTCGAGATCGTAATACACCACGATATGGTATCCAGCCTCCGGAAACGACTTTTCAGCGAAATACAAAGGTTGCTCTGCAGTACCAAGATTGATCACTTCATTGTACACAGGAGGTACAACCAGCCCGTATCGGCTGTCATAGACACCCATCCCTTCCTTTGTATAAAACATCAATGTTTTGGTCTTCGCTGTCTCCACCAGTATTTCATAGTCTTCCACCCCTTCAAGCAATTCCTCTTGCCCGTCCATAGTTAAGATCAGCCACTGGCCATCTTCCTTTGCCATAAAGGCCGTATCAGACCAATAGTGAATTTCGTCAAACTCAGGCTCCACCACAACTTGATTTTTCTTACTGATTAAGCCGACCAATCCCTCCTCTTTCATCACAAACAGCTCTTCATTGTAAGGAATCAATTTGCTGTCCCAGCTCAGGTTAATAAGGATTTTATCGTCAAAATTGAATCCGCCAAACTTGCCTTTGTACAGTACAGAAGCCACACCATTTACCGGTTCGGCGATCGCATCGTACCTAATCCTCATAATCAGGTGTCCCTTGGCATTCACTGCACCATATTTATCCTTTTCCTTGACCAGAAATCCTTTTTCTGTAATAAAATCCACTTCATCGTGCTCAGTACTGAATAGCAGCTTTCCATCCTTGTACACATTGCTCTTGCCATTTCTGATCAACACCAAATAGTGAGCGCTCGTCAGTAATGGATCGCTAATAGACGCCAGTTGGTCTCCTTCGCTGATATAGACGATCTCCTTATTAGGGAAGATGGCCATTCCATGGTCGTCCCGAAATACGATGGCAATGTCATCCCCAAGTAGTTTGAGTGAATCAACTGCCACGATGGGATCAGTATTCAACGTCTTGCTTCGAACTTCCCATTGGCCCTCTCTGCGTAACCCAAGCCATTCATCATTTTGAATGACTTCATCATACTCCTCCGACTCCTGTGCATCGAGCGTAGAATTAAATGCGCTCAGCCCTGATTCTGTTTCAAACACCCAGTGATCGTACCGGGTATTGATCCTGTATGTATTGGGTGGGGAGACAACCTGGAGCTGGGGATTGTATAGCACTTCATAATCCTCCTCATAGCCGATTAGGTATTTGTCCCTTATCAGCTCAAATTCCTCATATTCATAATTCAACTCAAATTGCCCGCTATCAATCATTTGTGTCAAGCGATCATATGTACTCACCGCCAGGTATTCATCCTTTTCAAAAACCCAATATTGATCTCCTGTGATCGACACATTATCAAATAGAAATGAGGTCAGCCGCTCACCGCCAAAATTGTACAAGGCATATTTTTCATCCGATTTGCAAGCAAATAGCCTACCCCCTAGCCACATTATATCCGAAAATTCAAAAGGCAATAACTGGCTGCCACTGACATGAATTGCTCCTTGGAGGCTATCCTTCCTCAAAACCACCACTCCATTCCCGGCTTCTTTATATTCATCAAAGGGCTGATCATAAATCACGCTGCCTTGTCTGTTGATAAGCACCTCCTCCTTATTTCCAACGGCCAGCAGGGTTTGGTCAACTTTTCCACATAAATAGGCTTTACTAATAAATTCGGTCGGTGCCAGTTCTTGTGGATTCCCTATTGGATCCATCCAATTGTACTTTCCATTTTCATACACCGGGATCCATGTCTGTTGATTAAGTGCTTCAATGGCCTTTACAGAATCCTCAAAAGCCTCGTATGCCGGAACATTGAAAGGCTTCAACTTTGCCCTATCCAGTTCACCCAGATGATATAATAACCCAAAAGTTACCTTGGTCAGTCCCTCATTGTTGTGTGTATTGATAAAGTGATAGTAACGATCGATGTCCAGGCTTTTCCAGATCAAATCAAATATCCGCTGCTCTATCTCTGACCTATAGGGAGTCGTAGGATATTCGATGAGAAAATCCTCCAAATCCCCTAGTTGATTGGACTGGGTTTTGAACTCATAGATCAAGCGATCAAACCGTTCTTTTGCAATGGGCACCTGCACCGCATCTGGAAAATCCTTCATAAATAGCTGATAAGCCTGCCAGGTGTCTTTTTTCTCGGTAATTTCGAATTCCAGGACGTGTCGGGCTCCGATCGCCGCTTCGATATACTTCGAATCACCATAGGATTCTAGAAAGAATTGGTAACCGCCAATTTGGTTTTGGCTCTTAGCTCTAACCCAAGCCAGGCTATCTATTTTACGTTTTTCATCATGAAAGGTCTCAGTAGTCAGCTCTGCCCGCTCCATTTCTTTCTGATGATCGTCTGTCATCAAATCGAGCATTTGGATCGCTGCTAAAATATATACGTGCGACCGATCCAGATCATACTCCGGAAAAGAATCCGTCGAATACAGCACAGCATAGACATAGGCTATATTTGGATTCAAGCTGTCCTTTTCGATTGATTTCTCCAGGTACTCAATAGCCTTATCAAAATCCCCCTCCTCCAGAGCCTTGAGCGCCTGACGAGACTTGTTGCTCATAAGTAGGAGTGCCAAAATGGCCCAGGTCAAATATCTTAGCTTTCTAATCAAAGGGTTCTGTTTCAAATTGAGGCTAAATTAACAAAATGAATATTCAGCAACTAAACGGTGAATTGGGGAATGTTGATCTGTACCTATTGGATCAAATACTAAAAGGGCGATTTTCACCCGATCAGAAAATCCTGGATGCAGGGTGTGGTGAGGGAAGAAATCTTATCTACTTTTTAAATAATGGGTATGAATGCCATGGTATCGACAAAAACGACGATGCAATTCGTATGCTGCATTTCATCCTGGGTTCTAAATACCCTGACGTACTCAAATCGAACTTTGTTGTTGGTGATTTAGTAGAAATTCCGTTCGAGACTTCTTCGTTCGATTGGGTGCTAAGCAGTGCGGTACTTCATTTTGCAGGCAGTCATGATCATTTCTGGCAAATGGTCTCAGAACTGGATCGCGTCCTTAAACCCACAGGCTCCACTTTCATACGTTGTGCTTCAGACATAGGCCTCACGGGACACAGACCGTTGGATGACGGTCGGTTCCAACTACCTGATGGCAGCATGCGATTTCTATTGACCCAAGAGATGATTGATAAAATAAAAACTCAGTTCGGGTTTGAAGAAATCGAACCTGTCAAAACTGTGGTCGTCGATAAGATGCGCTGTATGACTACTCTGGCACTAAAAAAGTCGTCAACTTAATACTCTTTTTATGGAGCCGTCGTATTAAGCTAAAAGCCGGGTCGATGTTTTAGTGCTTTACGCTAAATTTACGAGGTTTGAATCAGGCGAATGACTCAAAGATTATTTTTAACAGGTGTATTGTGGTTGATGGCACAAGTGTGCTTTAGCCAAAGCTTTTTAAACTGGCAACTCCGGGATCGGTACTTTTCCGTTTATGCAGGCACGGGATGGGCCGGCTACTTCGGTGAGCTCACCAATGGCCGTCCGATGAGCAATGGATTCACCAATGTCCAGATCGGACTGGAAGCTCGGCTCTACTCCAAGATCGCTACACGTGTGCAAGGCACAATGTACCGCATAGAAGGATCTGACTCCAACGCGCCGGACAGTTCAGCCAATCGCCAAAGGAATTTATCCTTTCGATCCAGAAATTTTGAGTGGAACTTTCAGGTGATGTATTACTTCTTTGAATACAACGACAAGTACCACAAAAGAAGGACCTACGAACCCTACTTCGCCCTGGGCTTTGGACAGACATTCTACAATCCAAAGGCCACCTACAATGGAGTAGAATACGACCTAAGAAATATGGGGACCGAAGCGGGATCCTATGGTAAGTCGGCCTGGGTGATACCCGTAGGCCTTGGGGTCAAGGCTGCGTTCAATGAATTTCTGAATGTCTCCCTGGATGTCGGTTACCGATATGCATTCACCAGCCATCTGGATGATGTGTCCGGCAGCTATGCCGGGCCTTATGATCTGGGGACTATAGAAGGCTTCCTGAGCAATCGTAGCGACCAAATCCCTCTGGTCAATCAAGCGGCCTTTGATTCAATCCAACCCGGCGCTGCCCGCGGTACCGGAAAAAACGACTCCTACCTATTGATCAGCGTGAGTATAGAGCTTTACATTCCGGGTGATTTATTTAAATCCAAAAGAGGTGAGACACGTAAGGAAAAATGGATGAGCAAACCCTCGGCGTATGATTAAGTGGATACAAATATCAGTGACCATACTGTTCATGACCCTCACATTGACGGGCTGGGCACAGGAGAAGATCAAAATTGCCAAAGTAAAATACAGCGGCGGTGGTGACTGGTATGCCAATAAAACTGCCCTGCCCAACCTTGCCCGATTCTGTAACCAAAACTTAAGGACAAACATTGACGAGCAGGATGAGGTCGTAGAGGTTGGAAGTCCTGATTTGTTTTTGTACCCTTTCGTCTACCTCACGGGTCATGGCAATATTGTCTTGAACAACCGCGAGGCTTCCAACTTGCGAAACTACCTGATTGCCGGTGGCTTTTTGCACGTGGACGACAACTATGGACTGGATCCTTTCATCCGTCTTGAAATGAAAAAAGTATTTCCCGAATTAGAGTTCGTGGAACTACCTTTTGATCATGAAGTCTATGCTACCAAATTCAAATTCAAGGAAGGCCTGCCAAAAATCCATGAGCACGATGGAAAGCCCGCACAAGGCTTTGGGTTGATCTACGAGGGACGCCTGGTTTGTTACTATTCTTACGAATCTGACCTGGGCAACGGCTGGGAAGACCAGGTCATTCACAACAATTCGGAGAGCAAACGGCAGGAAGCACTACGCATGGGCGCTAATCTGATTGCCTATGCCTTTGCAGTTTATTAGCCTACCCTTATCCCAATCTTCATCTCAGTGGATTCTCCGGGAGCCAATACGACCAGACCCTTTCCTGTATTGAAGGCATTGGGAGGGCAGCTCACTGGCTCAACTGCGATCTCCTTTCTGTTTGGTGGAGTGTAAACCTGCAAGTATCGATATTGGCCTGTGGCGCTCTCTTGCCACGTGGTAATGCTAACACCTGCTTCTGCATCTTCCAGGCCTACCTCAAACCTATCCCCTTGTACAAGGAAGCAATCATCCAACTGACCCTCTCCTATTAATCGGCCGGACTCATATCCGTGCACATTGCCTTCTTCATTCCCGACCAAAGAACTGACTCGTGTGGCCTGGCCCATTTTGAGGCTTACTTTGGAAATATCCTCAAAAATGAAATAAGGATGCCATCCATCCCCAATAGGCATATTGGTATCCCCGGTATTCGTCACTTTCGTAGATATAGTGGTTTCCTGCAAAGTATACGCAACTGAAATCTCAATATCGTAAGGAAACGGAAAGCCTTTTTCCACTCCCTGGTAGGCATGCTTAAGAACTAATACGGCCGATTTATCATCTGCACTGGACGACACCACATCAAATGGTCTATTGTGCAAAAGTGCGTGCAGGTTGTTGTTAAGTTCTATTTCATTGATGTAGAGCTGATGTTCGGTGCCCTCGAAGGTAAACTTCCCTGCCGCCAATCGGTTAGGGAAGGGTGATAGCTTGCTTCCGGCGAATTTAGAGTGATGTCCGTTTCGGATTTCGTCATCGCTGCGATATCCTGCGACCACCGACACCAGTTGGTCTTTACTGTTCTTTACTTTTAGGTCATTGATTGCTGCTCCCAGCCCTGATAGGATTTCGAGGTAGCTTCCGGTTTCCTGGTGAATCAGTTGGTATGCTTCAAATCTTCCAATTGGAGACTTTATGATTTCGTACATAGTTCTTTTCGTTTGGCCTGCGCAAACTAAAGACAACTACATAAAATAAAAATAGGAATTACTGAAAACACACAATATCCATGGGAGCTTCGGCTCTTTCCTCTCCCATTTCAATGGCCTTGCGGAATGTCTGACACGCCTCAGTTTCATTGTGAAACTTCATATAAGACAGCCCAAGATTGTAGTACACCCCTCCATCAGGCCCTGCATTTTCAAGATATCGCTGGTAAAATTCAATGGAAGCACGGTAGTTACCCATCGCCTGATAAGAATTGCCCATTAGGACGAAATTTCTGATCAATGTATTGTCGTGATAAACCGAAGATTTAAAATCACGAATGGCTTGCTGATGTCTCTCAAGCTTTGCCTTTACAATTCCCCGATTCATCAGGTCATTTGCATTATCAGACCTTATAATCAGTGCTGAATCGTAATCAGCCAATGCCGCCTCATAATGTCCCTTTTGGAAATTTTCAAATGCTCGCTTGGAAAAGGCCATCGCAAAATCTCCCTGTCCATATAGCGTTTTGTTGATCTCATCGCGCTCCTCGTCATCCACTAAAAAGCTCAAGTTGTAGAGCGCAGCCCTGTGATGCTGATTGATTTTCAATGCGGCTCTGTAATCAGCAATAGCACCCTTCTTATCTCCCTGATCGAGCTTATAAGAACCCCTGCTCACGTAGTAATTCGGGTCATGATTATTGAGCTCAATGGCCTTATTATAGTCCATGATCGTAGGCGTCTTAAAACCCATTTTCTGATAGGACATGGCCCTGTGGACATACATGTCGGCCAGCATTTCTTCCAACGTATTGATACCACCTAGTTGGTACTCACCATTTTCATTTACGCTAAAACCTTTATAGACAATGGCGCTTGTTTCCCATGACTCTACATTGTTGATCAGGAAGGTGAAATCTTTTACAGCTTGCTTATAGTTGCCCTTTTTGTGGTAGATCAGTGCTCTCTTAAAATGAGCCACACGATAGTTAGGGTTGATTTTAAGCGCAGCATGATAATCTGCCAGTGCCCCGACATCATCTCTATTGAGCTCCTTGGCTTGCCCTCTGGCAAGAAAATATTCTGGATTTTTTGGATTCAGGTTAATAGCGCTATCGAAGTACACAGCAGCCAATTCGTATTGACCTTTTCTAAGATCATTGTTGCCAATCTCGTAATACTCTTCAGCACTTCGTTTAGCCCCAGCATTTCCCTGCGCTACAGAGATGGTCATCCCCGTTGCCACGATGAAACCCCACAAGTAAGAAATCATGCGTTTATGCATTGTCCTCTCAATAATCAAAATGCTAGCAAATACAGGTGGTAATAATTAGTTAAATCTCTCTGTCATTGACAAAAATATATTTTTTAGCATTATTATCAGAATGCCATCCAAACATATTTTATACCTATATCTTTGTCCTTCAAACATAACAGTAAATATTAATACAATATATAAAAATAATGCTAAAAGACTTTGTTGAAGAACTGACGTGGAGGGGAATGATACATGACATGATGCCTGGAGTACAGGATCAGTTGAACAAAGAATTGACCTCAGCATACATTGGATTTGACCCAACGGCCGATTCTCTCCACATCGGGAGTCTAGTTCAGATCATGACGCTCGTACACTTGCAGCGTGCAGGCCACAAACCGGTAGCATTGGTAGGTGGTGCCACTGGTATGGTGGGTGACCCTTCAGGAAAATCAGCCGAAAGAAACCTGCTATCAGAAGACATATTAAACCACAACCTGGAGTGCGTAAGGAAACAACTGGAGCGGTTCCTGGACTTTGACTGTGGTGACAACTCAGCCGAGATGGTCAACAACTACGACTGGTTCAAGGAGTTCAATTTCCTCGACTTCATCCGGGATGTAGGCAAGCATATTTCTATCAATTATATGATGGCTAAGGATTCAGTAAAAACCCGATTGGAAACAGGGATGTCCTTTACCGAATTTAGCTACCAGCTCGTACAGGGCTATGATTTTTACTGGCTGTACCAGAATAAAAACTGCAAAGTGCAACTCGGCGGATCGGATCAATGGGGCAATATCGTTACAGGCACAGAGCTCATTCGCCGAAAGGCCAGCGGAGAGGCCTGGGCTATCACCACGCCCCTCATCAAGAAGGCTGATGGTACAAAATTCGGCAAGACCGAAGGTGGCAACGTATGGCTTGATCGTGAAAAAACTTCACCTTATAAATTCTACCAATATTGGCTCAATGCCTCAGATGAAGATGCAGAGAACTACATTAAAATCTTTACCCTCAAGTCTAAGGAGGAGATCGAATCAATCATCGAACAGCATAAGGAAGCACCCCACCAGAGACTCCTACAACAAGAGTTGGCTAAGGATATTACCATCAGGGTTCATTCTGAGGAAGACTATGAAACAGCGATAAAGGCCTCTTCAATCTTATTCGGAAAGTCAACCACCGAGGATTTAGAATCGCTCGACGAATCGACGCTTTTGTCTGTCTTTGACGGGGTACCGCAAACGACTGTTTCGAAAGACACATTTGGAGCCGCCCAAAACGTGACGGATCTGTTGTCTGAGGTGACCAATGGCATCGTATTTCCCTCCAAAGGTGAGGCGCGACGCATGATCAAAGGAGGTGGGGTCAGTCTGAATAAATCAAAGATCTTGACACCAGATGCTCCTGTGGAAGTTAATCTTTTGAATGGCAAATATTTTTTGGCTCAAAAAGGCAGGAGGAACTACTACCTGATCACGGTAGAGGACTAAGAACGGTGGCAAACTATGCACGATATGAAAAAGTCTTTTCTATGGCTCACGCTATGGGCCATGATCCAATCCGGCTGTAACATGGGACAGAATCACACCAACAGGCTGATCAATGAAACCAGTCCCTATCTGCTACAGCACGCTCACAATCCGGTAGATTGGCAACCCTGGGGGCCTGAGGCATTGGCAGAAGCCAAAGAAAAGAACAAACTCATCATCGTGAGTATTGGGTACGCGGCTTGTCACTGGTGCCATGTGATGGAGCATGAGTGCTTCGAAAACGATACGGTGGCCCAAAAAATGAATGACAATTTTGTATCCATCAAGGTAGACCGGGAGGAGCGCCCGGACATAGATCAGATCTACATGGATGCAGCGCAGCTCATGATGGGCAGTGGCGGTTGGCCGCTCAACGTTATCACCCTGCCGGACGGCAAACCAATCTATGCTGTGACCTACCAGCCCAAAGAACAGTGGATGGAAATCCTTGACTATTGGACGAAAACCTACGCTGAAGAAGAGGAAAAAGTCCGTCAGCATGCCGAACAAGTCACAGCCGGAATCAATCAGATGGAAGTGCCTGAGCTCGTGAAATCCGAAAGCTTTTTTGATGAAGATACACTAAGCCGGGTAAATGAAAATTTCGTCAAACTGATCGATTATCGTCTGGGGGGCCGTCTCTCCGAAGGCAACAAATTCCCAATGCCCTCCGCGTATGAGGCGATGCTGGTAATGAATTACTTCAATAAAGAAGATAGCATTCAAGACGGAGTAAAGGTAACCCTGGACAAAATGGCTGACGGGGGAATCTACGATCACCTGGGTGGGGGATTTGCCCGGTACTCTACTGACCCGGAATGGATCGTACCGCATTTTGAGAAAATGCTCTACGACAATGCCCAACTGATCAGTCTGTATAGTCATGGCTATCAGGTTTTCAAATCAGACAAATACAAACAAGCCGTTGAGGAAACCATAGAATTCTGCCAAGGGGAACTCCTGGATGAATCAGGCGGGTTCTACTCTTCACTCGATGCGGATAGCGAAAGAGAAGAGGGCAAATTCTACGTATGGACAGAGGAAGAAATTGACGCAGCATTGGGTGAAGATTCGGAATTGTTCAAGGACTATTATTCCGTAACCAAACGGGGCAATTTTGAGCATAAGAACATACTGGTGCGCTCCATGGAATGGGAAGAGCTGGCAAGCAAGTATGAACTGTCCATTGAAGAGGTCAAAGGAAAGATCGACAATGCGAAAGAAAAGCTGATGCAAATCCGATCCAAGAGAATCCGGCCGGGACTGGACGACAAAGTCCTCACCTCATGGAATGGGCTGATGATTTCAGGTTTGGTAGATGCGTATTTTGCGTTTGAAAACCCGGACTATCTTGACCAGGCCGCTAAGACCGGCACATTCCTCAGGGACAGTCTTATTCAAGAAAATGGAAGCATCCTACGCAACTACAAAAATGGTCGCACCACCATTAATGGGTTTCTGGATGATTATGCTTTCACCATACTGGCATTTCTCAAGTTGTATGAGGCGACCTTTGATGAGGCGTGGTTGTATCAGGCCAAAGAACTAAAGGAATATGCAGTAGGTCATTTCACCGATCCTGCATCACAGATGTTTTACTACACCTCAGATACTGATGAGAAGCTCATTACCCGAAAAATGGAGCTCTTAGATAATGTGATTCCAGCTTCCAATTCAGCAATGGCCGAAGCGCTTTTCAAACTGGGTTTGTACTTCTACCATGAAGAAGACATAGATCGGGCCAAGCAAATGGTGCTAAACAGCCAGGCGAATTTCACAGCCTACCCCCATTACTATAGCAACTGGGCCAAGCTCTACGCCTTAATGGGCTACAAACACTATGAGGTGGCCATAGTGGGGCAAGATTTTGAATCCAAAAAGCAGGAACTCTCACGAGAGTTTATCCCCAACAAAATCCTGCTTGGAGGAAAAGATGAAGGAACTCTTGAATTGCTGAAAAGCAAACTAAGCAAAGGAGAAACCTACATTTACGTATGCACCAATAAGTCTTGCAAGCTCCCGGTGAAAGATATAGAAAAGGCCGTTGAGCAAATTCAACGGCCTTAAACTCAAGGGCCTCAAATAACTGAGGCTACCTTGAGCAGATCCACCATATCGAATTGTCCAGCATTTCTTGACGGCAGGCTTGGAGTAAAGCCACCAGGCTCATGGATAAACGAATCCTTATCATCGAAAAGAATTCGAGCAAAAGTCTCAACCACAATCCAGGAACCTGTCGACCCTAGCCTTTGGCCATTTTCTCTTATTTCTGCTTCCTTCAAAATGTAGTACCATAGAGGAGTTTCTTTCAAGAGCAGATTGTTATTGGATCTCAGCAAACTCTCCTCGTCGTTGGTGGTGTTGGATAGCAATTCGGCTTCTGACAACCTGCTTATGCCCAATCTCCTGGCAACACATTGTCCACTTGGCAATCCAAACGCCAGTCCTCTTTTCAAATTTCTCACTGCCAATTCAGAGAAGATTGGTGAAGGCAATCCCGGCAAGTTGCCCAATGTAGGAGACAGACTGGTGTCGATTGTTTTGGAGGCTTGTACGGGTAAAGCACTTCCAGTATCAAAGAATCGATTAAAATCGACTACCCAATTTGAGAACACAGGAAGGTTGGGTACAGCAGCAAACTCAAACACCTCACGCAGCGAAGCGTTTTGAAAATTATTATTCACAGCGTACGTCTCCCGAATCATACTATGTCCGAAGCGATATGCACCAACGGCAAACTCTACAGGCATATAAAACGGTCTCCTTCGAAAAAAACGGTTGCCTCTATTCAAAACCCTATCCACCAAAGAAGGGCTGGTAATTCTCTTTAAGAAATCGTGAAATACCACCCATTGATAGTGATGCACTACTGTTTTTTTTGCCTTTTCGAATAATTCATCGTCCGGAACGGATCCTAACAGCGAATCGACTACTGCATTGTGAAATTTCAAGAATGCGTGATGTAGTTGCGATACAATCAAGTTTTCATTATTTCTCGGGTCCCCGATGATCGCTGTCTGATCCGACGTCCGAGGGAGGTCAAAGTCTGTCGGAACTCCCGGAAACGGCCCTCCCGCACCTACATTTCTATTGGCTCCAAGCAGTAGTTTGATACCATTGGTTCTATCATCACCGGTATTGTGATCATACAAAAAAGCATCTACCGACGGTCCATTGCCATAGACACTGTCCAGATCCAAATTGGGAGTTCTGAAATTGATTGTTTTGTAGGGGTCTTGTTTGCAATCAAAAGTCGAGGTGGTGTCCAGGGTTATGTCATGATCAACAAATTGGCCCAGGTACGTATAACCAGCAGGAATACCGGGATTATCCTCATTACTGGGTTTGGAGGCTATTATGCGCCCAAGTTCCTCCATCATTTGATGGGTGTCTTCGTTACAAGGAATCTGGCACCTTCGCCTTCTGCTTAAACCGGGAAACATATATCCAAATCGATCCTGGCATTTCTTAAGGTAATTTCTGGAGTAGAATCGGATTTTGGATCTAGCTCCATGTCCATAGTTTTTCATTTTACGATTGTTTAGGTTATTTAAGTTTTCTTTAGCTGATTTCGCCAAGAGATTCAAGAATATAATGTATGGCTATCACGACCATTGAAATCCACTCAGCCCAGAATAGTGACATCCAACCCGTACCCGGTATAATAAACCAGTACTTATTAATCAGGTATATAGCCAGAGACAAAATGGTCAGAAAGGCGATGAACCTGCTGATTTTCCTGTGCTGTTGATCATTAAACACAGCAATAACCACTGCACTCCCCACAAAAAAGACGGCCGCTGAAATGTAGTGTGGAACAGGGTATTGCTCATGAGGAAGTAGGACTACCCCGAAAAGCGCCAGACCCAGCACTATATTGTACCACCGCCCATGCCATTTGGTCTCTTTAATGGTGGCAGCATTGATGTATACGGCCCCATTCACTATGAACAGCATGGCTGCCATCGTAATGAGAGATCCGAAAACATGCCCATTGGACATGTACACGTAGTTGCTAATACTGTCGCGGATATTTCCTCCATCGGCCCAAATCAAGAAAAGTGGAATCAAGACACATAGGGCAGCAATCAACCGCTCCAACTTGGCAAAGAACACCAGGTTCCTGCCAAGTTTTTGCGTGGTAGAGGCTAGATCGTTTAGGTTCATTAATAATCTTTTATGTTAGACTAATACTATGGAACTTTACTTAAATCAATTGCTTGCCAGATTCAGTTATTTGCTCAATTAGGAAAAACTAATCCCAACTGGATTTGCAAACTATTCTTCCGTTCACACGCTTACATACTAACTTGTCAACTGCCTTATCTCCCTCTTGCACACCAAAATTTATTTCCTCCAGTATTGCATCCTCTGGAACATCCATTTTAGCAATAGCGTCTTCGAATGCAACCGCCAGTTGCTGAAGACTTTTTTCATCAAATTCATTAAGTTTCGCCATGATTTTATGGTTTGGTTGAATAAATAGTTACTTCGTCAGATAATATGCTTGTAGCCAATTCTGTTTCTGCTCTTAAAGTGATGGTGCCGGAGTAGGCTGTATCTGGAGCCACGGTAAATTTTGACACACATATATTGGTAGGGCAAGAAGTGTTTTTGATTCTATAAGTACCCACTTGCTGACCTAAACTGTCGAGTGCCAAAATCTCGAAAGGGTGATTTTGACTCACTTTTCCATTGTCTGAGGTCAAGGCAACTTCGACTTCTATTTCGGCGTTAAGCTCAGAAACGATTCCCAAGCTAGAGGGAGTAATTAAGATTTTCGTAGGGTTGTTTCTATTAAACTCTAATGTCGTATCGCTCTGAACTCCGGCCACCTCAACTACAATGTAAGCTGGGCCCACTTCAGCATCAGCCTGAAGGGCCGCCGAAAACGCTCTCTTCTTTTCGCCATTGATACGGGTCAAAGAGGGCTTTCCCGTTATCTTCTTTTCACCATTAGACAAAAAGGAGCCCTTTGTTACAATTATGGTAACCTCAGCCAATTCATTGTCTGCATTTTCAGGCACCACGGCGTGGATCAGGAGTGAGTCTTGCTCATTGGCAAGTAAGGCCTCCTTAGAGAAAAGGATCTCGCTTATTACACTTTCCTGTTCAACTTTTTCAAATGAGTAATCCAACTCATCATAACACGATGAGATTAATAATCCGATTAGTAAGAAATAATGTGATCTTTTCATGGCATTACTTGCTAAATATGTTTCCAAATCCATTAAAAAGTTCCTTTAGTTCAAGGTCGATCGATACGCCAACAAACGGAGCAAAAGCCAGGCTTTTTTCACTAACTACTGGGTTTTCATCAATTTTATTGAACCAGAGGACTCCACCTGTAATCATGATTGAATGAGAATAGGCTTTGACCCCTAAACCTGTAAAAAAAGAACTCCCGCCAAAGAGATCATCCCTTTTTCCTTCTTCTGCGACAGATTTCAATGTCCAACCCACCATAAAGGAAGTATAATGCAACAGAGTCTTTTCCGGGTACTTTTTCCAGGGAATATCCTTGTTCATCGGACGGAAATTGATATGGAAACCCAAATATGGGGAGAAGTCCACAAACCCATCCCCCGTTCCATAAACTGCCAACCCAAAATCAGGTACGATGTATGATTTTGCTCGGGTATTGAAATTATAGATTGAAGTAGAAGCATCCACCGAGATTGGGATCTGAAAATATTGCTGAGCTATAGTTTTCTTTATTTTCGCCTCACCCTCACACGCTTCTTTGAGCACTTTTCTTGAGCTGCGCAAACTATTGGTAAAATTCTCCAGAGCGTCCAAATTCGACAGAGCACATTCACTTGCCAATTCCAGGCTCTTCAAACGACTATAAATAGCAGATAAATGCTCAATAGTGGTATTTAGATTTTGTACTCTTTTATCGCAATTCAATTCCTTCTTTCCGTTCAAATTAACTATCGACAGTTCACCCTTACCCAGTAATTTTAGATTGTCAATATCCAACCCATTAAGAGATAAAAGATGCTTGACAGATTCACAATCCAGTCCACAACTCTTTAAAGTATCAACCACAAGACAAGACACCTCATCTTCCAAATTCATCATCCCTGTAATGGTATTGACAATACTATCAATTTGATCAGAGTAGTTTTCGACAAGCACAAACTGTTCTTCTAAATTGGAGGATTTATAAAATTGTCGCACTTCGTCATTAGTAGGCAATGACCATTCCAGGTCTTCGTACAGTTCGTACTGTTTGTTTCTCGCTGTATCCAGCTTTTTTGACCAAGCCGATCCTTTACCATCCTTGTGATACATCTTAAATATTTCGTAACCTAATGGATCAAATTGGTTAAGTATTACACTGTAATCACTATTAGGTTTAAATGTATTGTTATACTTTTTTTCCTTTTTCTTTCCTTCATCAAAGGAAATTCCATTATCAAAATACACGTACAGATATTTCTTTTCTCCTTCTTTTTTGATTTCAAATTTTGATTTATCTATCGAACCCAGAGTAAGCTCGGAGTTTTGAGCTTCTTTATTAATTTGCTGATACCATTCTCTATTTCGTGTTGTTTTTAAATAATCAACATAATAGACATCATTATCAATGGGAATCTTTAATACAAAGGGGCGATCATACGGTATTTCCTTCTTCAAAGTATTCGTCTTAGGATCTAATTCTATCACTTGGGTTTCTTGTGCAATGGCATTGACCCCAAGAAACAAAGTCACAGCCCAGGCGAGATTCTTAATCAATTTGTTTAGGTGTATAGGCATAATATTAGATTTTGGTTTAAACTACTCTTCCACTGTGAAATCCATTTCAAAGGGATCAATCCCGTCCACGGATTCGTCAGTAAAAGCATCCAGTGGATTAATTTTCAATTTGCTTTTTCCTGTTTTGAGAGCGCTCACTTTAACTTCTCTCGGAACAGGCCTTCCCTCAATTTCTTCATAATCATCAATTTCAATTTGATCCCCATCGAGCTCAATCTGGAAACGAACGTCCTCGGTCTCTTTGATCAAGGGTATATCGGGCAACTTTAGCACTATCTTTTCACCCCTCTTTATTTTTATCTCTCCTTTTTTGAACTCTTCAAAAATTGAGGAAATCAGTTTTTTGTCCATGATCTATAAATTTGCATCCAGAACAATATACCCATATTTGATATAGTACCGAACATAGTCATATGACAAATAACGGTATCCCCCAACTCCATCGGAAGGCCCCCAGCTGTTCTTGAAAATGAAGTAAGGTTCAGGGGCTGACTTATCGTAGCCAACCAAAAGCATGGCATGACCTCCTCTCGCTTTTAGCGGGTTTCCGAATCGATCTAGCAGAAGATCAAAAACGCCATTTGAATCAGGATTCCTACCCCAAGCAACCTTAGTACCAATAACGATATCATACCCTTTGGAGAGTAGACACTCTAAGTAGTCAGTATTTGCTATTGAGGGTCCATTAAATCCAATATTGTCAATTATCGAATAGTCCTTAATTCCATAAATGGCATTATTCATTATCGTCTGGCTTGGCTGATAATCGCACTTCATTCTTACTTGTGCACGGTTTTGATATGCAAGATTTGATTCAAGACACACCCCCTGAAGCTTAAGGTATTTGGCTGACGAGGTGGTTTTCAATCCGTCATCACAATGATCTCGACCTTCAAATCTCATATAAGACCAGTTGGCAA
Source organism: Reichenbachiella sp. (assembly GCA_965222305.1). Taxonomy (GTDB): domain Bacteria; phylum Bacteroidota; class Bacteroidia; order Cytophagales; family Cyclobacteriaceae; genus Reichenbachiella. The sequence goes on along the minus strand of OZ244943.1, from coordinate 5,104,527 downwards.
ACTGCTCCGAAAGATTCAAGGGTAAATTTTTCCTGTTGGAAATAGCCTCAAGACAAGCAAGTGAGGCAAAGCAAACACAAGTACCTCTATCCAATTGGTTCTTTATTGGGGACTGAAAGCTACGATGATCCACAGAGTCCGGTAAGTCTCCGCACAAGGACTGATCCTTTTCTGTATCCCACTCTGGAGGTTTGGCTATCGCTAATTCAATTTCTTCATTGTCTAACTCATCTTTTTCGTTAAAGGCGTCCAGAGGAACAATAGTATCTCCCGAGATAAATCCGAATCGATCCTCTCCAATTTTTTGATAGACCGAAAGGTCATCTTCACTCGCCTTTTTCTTATTTTCAAATCGCTCAAAAACTTCGGATACTTTCATGATTTTATATTCAGGTAATTTATTGGTTTAGGAGTCTATCGAAACTCACATCAAAGTAAGACTCTGGCCTACTGACATTTATGGCGGTTTGCAGCCAAATAGAAGAATGGTGGAAAACCACTAGAAGTGATTTGGATGTTATATCTTTATTTGTACTGCGTAGCAGCACAAACCCGATCTTTAACTAAACCTAAATAATCATGAAAGAGAATACTATTTATGCACTTGTACTAGTAGCGCTCGTTGTGTTAGCGATCCTTGGCATTTTACTGCTGAAGCCAACTGAGGTGGAAGCCAGAACCAATGATCCATCCGTTAGTGAACAGTTCTTTAGCTGTGAGGAGTACTTTATGCCTTATGTTATGATGGGACATGCCGATCCGTTAACCAAAAACAACATCGATGAAAAGCCCAAATACGATCAATACCATATCGTTATACCCTTACCTGAAAATGTAGACCTAATAATCGAATGTCCTAAAGACAGAATTATCAATCATCCAGACCAAACAATCGTGTACAAAGCGATCGAGGCAGACTCAAAGGAGAGACTTTATACGGATATTTTTCATATGGATCGAAAATTTCTTAGCGATAATGCAGGTAAATCTTTAGAAGCAACGATTGTGGGTGGATTATGTCTCTTAGGAAGCAACACTAACTGTAAAAGGTTAACTGATGAAGAGATTCAGAACTGCAAGTCTGTATATAGTGTTATGCCTCCTTGTATAAGAGAAAATATTAAAATCATCGACGACCCCTGCGACGTGCCGATCCCACCACCAGGCGACGATAGCTAATACTATTCATTTCCCGTGTAAGCCTATGAATGACTAAATTTAACTTACACGGGAAATGATGATCTAAATGAAACCAACTTTAATCCTTATCCTTATTGCGCATTTGACCCATTACAGCGCCCGGGGACAACAATCAAACAACATTAACGAAATGCTTTCTAAAGCAGAAACCCACATTAAATCCGGGAATGATTCTGCCGGGATCATATTAGAATCTTTGGCGAATTGGCGCGACTTGAAATCGCCAAAGGAGGAATATCAGTACCTCAACCTATATGCCCGGTGGCATCAGCAACGGGGACACTACGACAGTGCCTTGTCCTCTTATTTAATGGCAGAAGAAATCTGCATCCAACATGACCTACTAATAGAGCAAGCCCGGCTCTATGATCAAATCGCCTACTCTTATCAAAGACTAAGGGATGAGTCTCAGGTAAAAGAATACGCTCTTAAATCCATTAATTTCAAAAAAAACAATGGGTTAGACTCATTACTGGCTGACTCCTACTACATGTTGGGTAATCACTATTGGTACGATTCGCAGTTCGAAAAGGCAAAAGAGTACTATCAAATCAGTCTGACTTATGCACAAGTGTATCAGCCTATCTCGATCGGCAAAAACTATCTCGTATTGGCTAATGCACACGGGGTACTTGGTGACCTGGATAGTGCCCGCCATTATTATAAAAAATCAACAGAGTCCTATGAAGGCTATTCGAATAGTTCAGGCATAATGTATGCGTACCTCTCCTATAGCCGTTTTCTGATTAAAAACGCACTGTCGGCTGAGGCAGAAGTAGTCCTGGAAAGCGCAACCAATCAACTGGGTGAAAGTAATGACGATGAACTCAAGCGAACCTACTATTCCACACTCTCCGAACTACACGCACATCTGAAAAACTACGACAAAGCCTATGAGGCAAAGTCCAGACAACTGGAGATGGTTGCAGAAAACTTTAAGAAAGAACGTAGCGCAGCCATTCGAGAGATTGAAGAAAGATACAAACGAGACAAGAAAGTACTGGCCTCCCAAAACCAACGAAACATATCACTGGCCACCGGTTTGATACTGTTCATTGCCCTTATTCTTGGAAGCGTTATCTACAGTCAAAAGCTGAAAACAAAAAGATTGGAGCTGGCCTCCTTAGAGCAGGAGAAGAAAGTTGTGGAAGCAGCAGCCGTCGTGGAAGGTCAGGAAATTGAACAAAAACGAATAGCTAAAGACCTGCATGATGGTTTAGGAGTTCAGCTCACTGGTGTCAGACTCAGGCTCAACAAGTTTGAGAAAATGGCCAGAGAAAGTGGAGTCGAACAGGAATTAACAGACGTAGCTGACCAGATAGACGAAGCCTGTCATGAGGTAAGAAAAATCGCCCACAACATGATGCCGGGTGTCTTAATAAAGCTGGGCCTCAAGGAAGCGCTCGAAGACCTGTTGGATCAAATCCAAACGGCTTTTGATATAGAAATGGATCGCCACTTTACCCAAACCGAGTTTGATCTAACTGAAACCCAGGAAATCACGCTCTATAGGGTTTGTCAGGAGCTGCTCAACAATAGCCTTCGACATAGTGAAGCGACCAAAATCCAATTTTCAATGAGTGAGAATTCTGAGCATGAAGAAACAATACTCATCGAATATAAGGACAACGGAAAGGGGTTTGACAATAGCACTGAAAGCAATGGAATTGGAACTAAAAGTATTCGATCGAGAATGGCCTTTTTGAATGCATCGATAGATCTAAAGACTTCTCCTGGAGAAGGAGTTTATTATCTATTAAAGATACCTGTATAAGCCTATGATCAACATTCTAATTGTAGACGACCATCAGGTCATTATTGACGGCCTTAAGTCAGTTTTGGATGACCACCCTGATTTCAGCGTAGTGGGTTCTGCCCACAACGGCCAATACGCTTTAAAAATGGCTAAAGAGGTCGAGCCGGATGTTGTGTTGATGGACATAAATATGCCGGTTTTGGATGGACTTGATTGCACCAAACAAATCACCTCAGAATTCACCAATGTAAAAGTAATTGCCCTTTCCATGTATAGCGAGAGCCGTCTTGTAAAACGAATGATTAAGCTCGGCGCTCAGGGGTTTCTGCTTAAGAATTCGTCCAGTCAGAAAATCGAAGAAGCCATCAGGGTGGTCTATGATGGAGGTAAATTCTTTGATCCGAAACTTATAGAAAGCGTTTTTGAGGCAAACAAAGCAAATAGTTCTTTCTCTCAAATTGATCAGTTGACCTCAAGAGAGCTAGAAGTCATTAAACAGATTTGTGAAGAAAGCACCACAAGCGAAATTGCCGAGAGCCTTTTCATTAGCCCACATACCGTCGAGTCTCACAGATCCAACATATTCAGTAAGCTGGGTTTAAGAAATACAGCCGGCCTGGTAAAGTGGGCCATCAAAAACGGAGTAGTAGATATCTAAAAAAAAGGCCTCACTCGAGGCCTTCAAATCAAATCCTATAAACCCACCCGTGTGGATCCTCAGCTCGACCGAGTTTGATGTCATCGAGTGTATTGAAAAGTTTATCTGACAAAGGTTTTTCTTCAGGAAGGTCATAGTTAGTTCCTTCATGACCAATCATTTTGATTTTAGAAATGGTCGCTGCAGTACCCGCACCAAAGGCTTCCTGCACCTCGCCTTTTTTGAGTGCTCCTACCAACTCATCCACACTCAATCGTCGTTCGTCTACCTTCATACCCCAGTCACGAGCAAGAGTCAGCACACAGTCCCTGGTGATCCCGTTGAGGATGGAATCGCCTGTTGGCCCGGTAATCAAAGTATCATTGATGTAGAAAAAGAGGTTCATCGTACCCGCCTCTTCGATGTACTTATGCTCCTGACCATCGGTCCAGATCAACTGGTGATAGCCCTGCTTTTGAGCCTGTACGGCCGGGTAAAGTGATGCTGAGTAGTTACCAGCAGTTTTGGCAAATCCTACTCCTCCTTTTACTGCACGCGTATATTCGGTTTCAATTTTCACATTGACGGGTTCAGAATAGTAAGCTCCAACAGGCCCGGTAAAAATCAAAAATTTGTACGTATCAGAAGGTCGAATTCCTACATAGGGATCATCTGCATAGATGATGGGGCGGATATACAATGAAGTATCCGGCTTGGTGGGAATCCACGCCGAATCCAGCTTCAACAACTCCGTCAATGAAGCCATGAACATATCCTCAGGTATGGGAGGAATGCACATTCTCTCAGCACTTTTGATCAGGCGTTTCGCATTGGCCTGAGGACGAAAAACCAGGATATCGCCTGACTCATGCTTGTAGGCCTTGAGCCCTTCAAATACCGACTGAGCATAATGTAGCGTGGCATTCGCCGGACTGATTGACAGATCACCAAACGGCTCAATTCTCATATCCTTCCACTCGCCATCGGCATAGTCTGCCACAAACATGTGGTCTGAGTATATTTTCCCGAAAGGGATGTTGTCAAAGTCCACTTCACTCAATCGGGATTGGCTGGTCTCCCGAACATCAAATGCCAATGTGCTCATCATAGTGTTCAAAAATTAGAAAGGCAAAGGTACTGAATTTGCCTATTTTATGGTCTTTCGGATGGTTATTTAGAAAGGTTATTTGGGTACCCACTTTATTTCGTTTACGCTTAGCTCCTGGGACATCCATCGACACAGTACAAACAGATAATCCGAGAGCCTGTTGAGGTACACCACTATGCCCTCGTCCACGGGTTCAACAGATGCCAAACCCACTACCCCTCGCTCTGCCCTGCGACAAACACATCGGGCAATATGGCCAAATGATACTGAGGGGTGTCCCCCAGGCAAAACGAAGTACTTCATCTCAGGCAGTGCCTCGTTCATTTGGTCAATACTTGCTTCAAGTTTCGCAGCACCCTGCACATCCAAAACAGGTAATTCAAAAGAATCATTATCCGGATCCTTGGCCAGATGCGAACCAATCACAAACAGCTCGTTCTGGATGTCTATGATCTCCTCCTTTCGGGAAATGTTGACCTCCTGATCCCGGAGCAACCCCAGATGACTGTTTAGCTCGTCTACGGTGCCGTACGCCTCGATCCTCAGATCAGACTTGGACACTCGCTTGTTTCCTATCAGGCCGGTCATGCCTTTGTCTCCTTTTTTGGTATAAATTTTAGCCATACAATGTACTTAATAGAACGTCGTTTGATTGATTGTTCGACTCAAATATCGTAAACTTATGCATCACAAATTAACCTCTTTGACTATTCAATGACTGTGTGTCGGCTTATCGTTTTTATATCCCTGGCGACCAGCCTCTTCGGCTGCATGGATGATCACCCTAAGGCGGATTTGGTGATATTCAATGCCGATATTTATACGGTCAATCCCGGCACGCCCAAAGCCGAGGCGCTGGCCGTGACTGACGGAAAAATCGTCTATGTAGGAAACAACGTCAACGCCAACGACTGGGTATCGGACACCACCCAGGTTTTGGATCTCTCCGGAAAAACCGTTGTACCGGGGTTCATCGAAGGACATGGGCATCTGATGGGGCTTGGTTGGCACCTAAAAAATCTGGACTTATCAAAAGCCAAGTCGTATGAAGAGATCGTGCTCATGGTAGCCAAAAAAGTGAGCAGCGCCAAAAGAGGTGAATGGATCATAGGCCGGGGCTGGCACCAGGACAAATGGGAAGTAGCACCTGATTCGTTAGTTGCTGGTTTCCCAATCCATGACAAGCTATCTGAGATTTCTCCAAACAATCCAGTCATACTTGAGCACGCCAGCGGTCATTCGATACTGGTGAATCAGGCTGCCATGAAAAAGGCACGAATTAACAAAAAAACAGAAAGTCCTGAAGGGGGCACCGTCATTCGCGATAAGGCCGGTGCAGCGACCGGTCTATTTTCTGAAAATGCCACCGAATTGATCTATGGCGTTCTTCCAGAAAAAACCGATGAGGATAAAATAGAGGCCCTGAGCCTGGCCATCGAAGAATGTCTGAAAAACGGCGTTACCAGTTTTCAAGATGCCGGATCGGACCAAAAGACCATCAATATGTTTCATTCCTTCCTAAAGAATGAACTTTTAAAAATCCGATTGTACGTGATGATCAGCGGGAATGACGAGAGGCTCGTCGACAACTGGATGGTACATGGCCCGTCCATCGGTCTGGGTGATGACTTTTTGACGATCCGGTCGATCAAGCTCTATGCAGATGGTGCTCTGGGTTCAAGAGGTGCCCTGTTGCTGGAAGAATACGCCGATGATCCCGGTAATACCGGAGACCGGCTCACAACGCTTGATTACCTCATGCGAGTTACGGAAAAAGGCTACCGAAAGGGTTTTCAGGTGTGCACGCATGCCATTGGCGACCGGGCCAACAAGGATGTGCTCGACCTGTATGAGATCGTTCTTAAGTCCGATACCACTAAGCGCAACCCCAGGTTTAGGATCGAGCATGCACAGCATATTGCAGCCTCGGACATTCCTCGTTTTGGTCAGCTGGGGATACTGCCTTCGATGCAGGCCATCCATATGTCCTCGGATCGGCCCTGGGCCATTGACCGGCTCGGACAGGACAGAATCGAAGAGGGCGCCTACGTCTGGAGAAAACTTATGGACACGGGCGCCACGATCATCAACGGCACGGACGTACCTGTAGAGCCCATCAACCCGATCGCCAATTTCTATGCCTCTGTATCAAGAAAAACCCTCGGCGGCACACCTAAAAACGGCTATGAACCTAAGCAAAAAATGACCCGTGAAGAAGCCCTCCAAAGCCTAACAATCAACAATGCCTATGGGGCCTTCGAAGAAACCATCAAGGGAAGCATAGAGGTCGGAAAGGTCGCCGACCTTACGATTCTCTCCCAGGACATTATGTCCGTGCGCGAAAGCGAAATCCTCAACACCGAAGTGATGATGACGATTGTGAATGGGAAGGTGGAGTATATTAGGTAGTAGATTAGAATTGAGCGAAGTAAGAGATATATCGATCAAGCTTACATTCTCGGCTATGTTGTGGTTCTTTGGAATTGCACTGCTTTATGAAGGGTATATTGTTTGGGGAGCAATAATTATTCACCTCGCCTCATTAACCTACTTTGTTTTATTGTTTTTATTCATTCGCCAGAATTCAAATCCTGATTCAGGCGACAAAGTTTATTTCTGGAAAAAGGGAGATGCCGGTTTTCCGAGTTTCTCGCTACTAAAGATTCTAAGAAACCACCTATTAATAATCGGTACTCCAATTATTCTTTGGTCCAATTGGTGGCCATATTCAGATTTCGTTTCAAGTCATGACTGGGAAAACCATGAAACTAGTATCAAGAAATCCATTGGCATTGAGAAAGCCCAACTGATTAGATTTCAAACTTCATGGAATGACTCAACCACAATCGGAAAATACTATCTTATTACGGAAGTTGACACAACAACAATTTCACTTACCCTAAGTAAGTTCGATTCTATTATCGAGCTAACATTTGAATCTCATCCTTGAATTTCAATTCTGCTTCTGAATTGTCCCCTTCAATATTCTTATCAATATGTTGATCACAAGACCAACATTGGCATTTAACAACATAGATTTAATTTTGTCTGCATCAGAATTTTCAGAATTAAAGAATGAATAAAATTACTGAATGATTAAAGACGACCTGACATATAAGATCATTGGCTGTGCGATGAAAGTGCATAATACCTTGGGCAATGGCTTTCAGGAGGTCATCTATCAACGATGCCTGGCCATTGAATTGGAGAAAGCGGGCCTTGGTTTTGTTCGAGAAGAGGAACAAACGATTTATTATGAGGGAATTGATGTAGGTACGAGACGGGCTGATTTTGTGGTAGAAGATAAAGTTATTGTAGAATTAAAGGCCTTGATCAATTTGGAAGATGTTCACCTGGCTCAGGCTAAGAATTATGTGGTGGCTTATGATTTTGCCAAAGGCTTGCTTATCAACTTTGGAGCCGTCAGTCTACAGCACAAATTAGTTTTCAACCCAAAATACAATTCTGCCAATCCTAAAATCCAGTAAATTCTGAGACAGACAAGGTTTAAGCCGCCGTTGTTGTCAACGGCAGCATAGTTTCAGTCACAAGCGACAGTGGCCGTATAAATCAAGTTTGACCTTTGATGGGTCGAGCAATTCCTAATTGAGGCAGCTATAAACATACCGGCTAGAGCTAGCTTCAATCTTAATCCCCCAAAACCTTTCCTTTCTCATCATCGTTGGTTTACTTTGTATTTCAAAGTACTTTCAAAATGACCAAAGAAAAATATTTAGAGGACTTGTCAGAAATCCGATCTATCATGGACCGGTCCTCACGTTTTATTTCGCTCAGCGGTATGTCGGGCATCGTAGCAGGGGTACTTGCACTGATCGGTGCATACCTGGCCTACGAGACGGTTTACTCCGGACAGGACTATCTGGGCTACCGCTCAGCTGCCCTCACCTATCGAAACTTCTACATACTCATTGGATTGGCCATTACCCTTGTGGTATTGGCTGTGGGTGCGGGTATTTTCTTCACCCATCAAAAAGCCCGCAAGAACAACCAGAAACTCTGGGATGCGCAGGCCAGACGACTCATCATCAATCTCGCCATCCCGCTCATAGCCGGAGGCTTGGTATGTTTGATTTTGCTCTTCAAAGGGTTCATCGGTCTGGTAGCACCACTCACACTTTTGTTTTATGGTCTTGCCCTGGTCAATGCCAGTAAGTACACACTGTCTGAAATCAGAGGTCTCGGAATAGCAGAAATCATCCTTGGCATTTTAGGGTGTCAGTTCATCGGTTTCGGGTTGATACTATGGGCAACAGGCTTTGGCATATTGCATATTGTCTACGGGATTTACATGCACGTTAAGTACGGGTCGTGAAAGAGGTACTCAAGGATCTAAATAAGGCTTTTGAAAACAAAATCCGCCTGGGCATCATGTCAGCCCTGATGGTCAATGACTTTATGGACTTCCGTTCCCTTAAGGACTTGCTGGATGTCACCGACGGTAATCTGGCCACCCATTTAAAGTCATTGGAAAAAAACAACTACATCACCGTGACTAAAGAATTCGTTGATCGAAAACCTAACTCAAAATATGCCACAACAGAGGAAGGGCGAACTGCCTTTGTCAAACACATCAAGGCCATTGAACAACTATTAAAATAAAAAATTTTATCCATTCACTTTGAAATACAAAGTACTTTCTATGAAAATAAAAATGATCTTACCCGCACTCACAGAAGCAGAAAGTCCGTATTGGCGGCCTATTAAGTATTCGCTTTTTCCACCCTTGGGTTTGGCCACTTTGGCTGCTTATACACAGCCCGATGATGAAGTAGAAATTGTTGACCAACACGTGGAATCACTCAACCTTGATGACCAACCAGATATTGTGGTCATTCAGGTCTACATCACCAATGCCTATCGCTCTTACCGAATTGCTGACCACTACCGAAGCAAAGGGTGCTTTGTGGCACTCGGCGGATTGCATGTCACCTCCCTGCCCCATGAAGCAGCACCACATTCAGATGCCATCTTCCTGGGGCCTGGTGAAGAGACATTCCCCGAGTTCTTGAATGATTTCAGAAACAAACGGGTCAAAAAGAAATACTTCTCTTCAGTCCGTACCCTTTCAAAACTCCCACCGGTAAGACGAGATTTGATCAAGCGAAATCTGTATCTCGTTCCCAATTCGATAGTTGTCACCAGAGGTTGTCCCCATCATTGTGACTTTTGCTACAAGGATGCCTTCTTTCAAGGAGGGAAGTCCTTTTACACTCAGCTTGTAGACGATGCTCTGAGTGAAATAGACAGGTTACCCGGAAGCCACCTCTATTTTCTTGATGATCACCTTTTGGGCAATGCAAAATTCGCTGAAAGCCTGTTTGAAGGAATGAAAGGCATGGGGCGAAAGTTTCAGGGTGCGGCAACCATCGATTCAATCTTAAGAGGAAATCTTATCGAAAAAGCCGCCGAAGCGGGGCTAAGAAGTTTGTTTGTTGGGTTCGAAACCTTCTCACCCGAAAATCTCAAGCAAAGCAACAAAAAACAAAATCTTAAAAAGGACTATGAAGCAGCGGTGGAGCGCCTTCACAGCCTTGGGATCATGATCAATGGAAGTTTTGTATTTGGACTTGACGATGACTCACAAGATGTATTCAAAAGAACGGTAGACTGGGGTATTGAAAATGGGATCACCACTTCTACCTATCACATCCTCACCCCTTATCCTGGCACTAAGCTGTACAAAGACATGGAGCAGCAAGGTAGAATTGCTACTCACAACTGGGATCTATTTGACACAAGACACACCGTTTTCAAGCCTAAAAAATTAACACCAACAGAGTTAGAGCAGGGATATCAGTGGGCCTATTCGGAATTCTATCGATGGTCTAGCATTTTCAAGGCATCTGTTCATCATGACTCACTCAAGCACACCCTCAAACACCTGCTCTACTCCGGAGGATGGAAAAAATTCGAGCCACTTTGGAATTTCATTATCAAAACCAAAAATCTCAATTCAATGCTCCCCCTCCTGGAGTCCATTCTTACGAAAGTCAGGTACAAAAAGGAAACCAAAGAACATTCTATCAATTTAAATCTAGCGCATATCAAGTCATGAAATACTTCTCAATGCATCACACTTTTGAAATAGGAGTCAGGAGAACGATCGCCTTAAGTCTTTTTTCTTCACTTTTGATTTTTCTCAGAATCGTCCATACCGGAACCTTAGAATACGGCTTCCTACTCTGGAACCTTTTTCTTGCCTGGATTCCTCTTGGAATTGCATCAATTTGGAAAAACCATACAAACGGCGGAAGGACTAAACATTGGCTTTCAGTAGTTCTCTTTTCTTGCTGGCTATTGTTTTTTCCTAATTCGCCCTACATCATCACGGATCTTATTCATCTGAGAGGAAGATACAACAGCCTTGGGTGGTATGACATCATTATGGTTTTTACTACAGCCAATGCTGGGCTATTGGCCGGTCTCCATTCCCTGAAACTCGCCCATCAATGTCTTATTAAATCTTTTGGTCTGATCTGGTCTTATGCCGTGGTGGGATTTAGCATTATTCTTACCGGATTTGGGGTTTACATGGGCAGGATGCTCAGATGGAACAGCTGGGATTTGTTTACAAATCCTAAACTTATGTTTCTCGACATTCTCCATCATCTCTTTTATCCTGCTGCGATTACGATGACCATTGGTTTTTCGACCCTTTTGATTGTTACCTATCTGTGTTACTTCAACCCCCTACACCATGAAGAAAATTAAAAACAGCCTGAATAAATGCCTTAGAAGTTTTGGATTCGCCAATAAGGGAATCATATCCCTGACACTAGAGGAAAACAACTTCGCTTACCATATCCTGGCAACGTTAGTAGTGACGGGTGCTGGATTCTACTTTAGTATCTCAACCGAAGAATGGACAATTATTATTCTAACCATAGGAAGTGTAATGTGTGCAGAAGCTTTCAATACAGCTATTGAAAAGCTATGTGATGTTCTTCACCCGGGCCGACATCCTATTATCGGAAAGGTAAAAGACATATCTGCTGGTGGCGTTCTGCTCGCTTCTATAGCTGCTGCCATCATTGGGGCACTGATCTTTTGGAAATACCTAACCGCATAAGTATCATGAAATACATCCCCATTACCCTCATGCTTTCCTTTGTCATATGGTTGATCTACATGGCAGACATGGATCATTCACATGCGATTCTAACCGCTGGTAGAAGCGTCGTATATGGAGACAAAATCGCTCATTTTTTTCTTTTCGGCTCTTTGTCGTTGTGCCTGAACATTGCTCTTGACCTGAGAAAAATAAGCTTTGTCAGGAAAGAATTCTACCTCAGCACAGCGATGGTCTTCTTTACTTGTGTATCAGAAGAAATTAGTCAACTGGCTTTTGAAAGCCGCACGTTTGATTTGCTGGATATCCTGAGCGATGTGCTGGGCATCTGGCTGTTTTCTTCGAGACGAATTGTCGTATGGTCGGTGGGCATCCTGAATAGGATTCAGAAAATTGTTTTACAAATGCACTTATGGTAACAACGCGACAGTTAATAACCCTTACTCTTGAAATTGTCAAATTTCGAGATTCATTGCCCCGTCCCTAAAGGGTGTGAACCTCGAAAAAATCACTCGACTCCCTTTAGGGCAAGGGGTGAAACGAGGGATTTTTCAAGATATCTCATACAAAGACAATTGTTTCCAAAGAGCAAAAAAGAAAACCTATTTTTGCCGCCATGTCATTCGATCCGTTTTCTATAGACCTGCCGGTAAAAGAGATTATACCTGAAACCAGAGATCATCTCAACAAAGAGAATACCCTCATCGTTAATGCCCCGGCCGGAGCGGGGAAAAGCACGTTATTACCCCTGGCTCTTTTGGAGGAAGATTGGCTCGGAGACCAAAAAATCCTGATGCTCGAGCCTAGACGATTGGCGGCCAAGTCCATCGCCAGCCGAATGGCGCACTTTCTTGATGAACCAGTTGGACAAACGGTGGGTTACAGAATCCGCTTCGAGCAAAAAGCCTCAGAAAAAACCAAAATCGAAGTACTTACAGAAGGCATCCTTACGCGAATGCTCCACTCTGACAATGCTCTAGAAGGAGTGGCGTTGGTGATCTTCGATGAATTTCATGAACGCAGTATTCACGCAGATGTCGCTTTGGCCTTATGTAGAGAATCTCAGCAGGTTCTTCGACCTGATCTGAAAATCATGATCATGTCGGCGACATTGGACATGCCGCAGTTGACCCGATTGCTGGATTGCCCATCGGTTACGAGTGAAGGAAGGCTCTTTCCTGTAGATATAAACTATGCCGGGGACACGGACGAATGGACCATAGCCGATCAATGTGCCGGTGTGGTGAAAAGGGCTGTCAATGCTCATGACGGTGATGCGTTGGTCTTCCTGCCCGGTCAACGCGAAATCCATGATACTGAAGCTATACTCAGGAGGACATGTCGGGATTTCGTGATCATGCCGCTCTACGGTTCATTGCCCATGAAAAAACAGCAAGCTGCTCTTTTTCCTGACAAGGGAGGAAAACGGAAAATTGTGCTAGCCACTTCCATCGCCGAAACGAGTTTGACCATTGAAGGAATAAAAATCGTGGTGGACTCAGGTTTTGGACGAACGTCAAAATTTGACCCCAAATCGGGCCTTTCCCGACTAACCACCATCCAGATCAGCAAGGACTCAGCCGATCAGCGGGCGGGACGAGCCGGACGTTTGAGTCCTGGTGTCTGCTACCGCATGTGGTCCAAAGCAACACACGATCGGATGAACGACCACCTGATCCCGGAAATCATGGAAGCAGACCTGGCTTCCATGATGCTGGACATGGCGCAGTGGGGCATTACCAATATCCACCAGCTCACCTGGCTCACTCCTCCCCCTCCAGGAGCGGCAGCTCAGGCCAACGAACTCCTACACCAGCTCGGCGCTCTGGAAAATGGAAAAATCACCGAACACGGAGGTAAGATGCTCAGCCTTCCCTGTCACCCTCGTATCGCGCACATGCTCCTAATGGCGGATGAGCACGATATAACGGAGTTGGCATGTGACATAGCTGCCTTTTTGGAGGAAAGAGACCCACTGGGTAAAGATGCGGGGATTGACATCAATCTAAGAATTGAAGCACTCAGAAGATTCAGAAGTGAAGGCCGCACGGGAGGTAAAATATCCCGAATCGGGAAAATAGCCGAATCCTACCTGAGGCTTTTTGATTTGGAGGCTGACAATGACCCGGTCGACCCTTATGAAACTGGGGTCGTACTTACTCATGCCTATCCCGAACGGATCGCCCATGCTCGTCCAGGCAACAACGCGCAGTTTAAACTCTCCAACGGGGCCATAGCCATGGTCGGACATCGTGACGACCTGGCACATGAGTCGTGGTTGGCTGTAGCCCATATGGACGCACGAGACGGAATGGGAAAAATCTTCATGGCTTCACCTCTGAACCCTCGTGACCTGGCTCCTTTGGTCAAGGAACAGGAAGTCATCAAATGGGATACAGATGATGGTGGTCTGGTTGCTTCTTTGGATATGAGGATCGGAAGTATCGTCCTACAATCTAAACCCCTCCCCGATCCGGATGAGTCGCATTTGGTGCAGGCGATCTGCGATGCGGTGAAAAAAGAAGGACGCTCATTGCTAACCTTTGACGAAGAGGTAGAGCAACTGCAAAACCGTGTGCTTTCGCTCAAAAAATGGCGAGCTGCAGAAAGTTGGCCTGACTACAGCACGGAAACCTTGTTGCTAACCAACTCTGAGTGGTTAGCTCCTTATTTGACAGGGGTCAAAAAACCCCAGCAACTCAAAAAAGTCAACTTGGCCGAGGCACTGAAGTACCACCTCACTCCTGATCAACAATCCGCTCTCGACAAACTTGCCCCGGAAAAGATAGAAGTGCCCAGCGGTAGCAATATTCAGTTACATTATCGGGCAGATGGATTGCCGCCTATTTTGGCCGTTCGAATCCAAGAGGTATTTGGGATGCAGGAGAGTCCAAGGGTAAATGGCAGGGAAATATCAGTCCTTCTTCACCTGCTCTCACCTGGTTTCAAGCCTGTGCAAATCACTGATGATCTAAACAGCTTTTGGGACAATGCCTACTTCGAAGTAAAAAAGGATCTGAAACGTCGCTACCCCAAGCATGTCTGGCCGGATGACCCGAGGGCAGAGCCTGCGATTAGGGGGACGAAGAGGAAGAAATAGAGTTATTGTATTAACTCAGAAATATCAGACTCGAAAACGATATTTATTGAATAATTGCAAAGAAGTGTTTCTCCGTTTGCCAAGAACTTTTCTCTATTCAATACATCAATATCGAAACTGCCAGAAGTAAAACCAGACCTTTCATCAAAGTAAAAAATGGCCTTCTGCATTTCATCGTCATCCAGAGTAGTAAACTCGGAAAAACGAATGTAATTCACTTCATCAATGTAATATCTAAAATAATAATCGTATCCAATTGCATGTACAATCATTTCGCCTTGAACGTCCTCTGCAACAACTCTTACGCTAAGATTTTCTGAGTTTTCGCCACCCGTAGATCTATGAATCCATAAATCATAGTGTTGACCATTCTTCAAATAATAAGAACATGTAGGAACGTTTTGAATACAACTGTCTATAAAAACAATTCTCTTTTTGAAATCTTTTCTTTGATGATCTTCTTCCTGAATTCCGCTATAGTCTCCATTTACGGTTAGCGAGACATGCTTGACATCCTCTTCGCTACATCCGAAAAATGTTATCACTATCGCTAGGAGAATGCCAGGTATTTGATTGCTCTTCATCATATGTTATAACAATTGCTTGGCCTGATAAACCTTAGCTTCATTGCACTGTACTTAATATTTCAATTAATTCATCTGCCTTATCACCTGCATAGGATAATCGCATTAATTCCAAATAATAGGTGTTTTCTTTAATTAAAAAGAAACCACCATTATTCCTAAAAGGTCCGGAAGTTGAAATGAAATAAACGACTCCAACATCCTGGTTGTCCTTATTTACAATAGAAACTTTTTCAGGATAATAATTTTTATATGATTCAGGAAGCGTAAAAATGGTATCAGGTTGATGTATACCTCTTTCGTATTCTATCACTATATCTTGACTTTCTGATCTAATCTCGATAAATCGAGAATCATCACCAGTATAATCAGTAAAGGAGTAAGAGCAGGGTATCGTTAAAGACCTTTCAAAAAATGCCACTGTAGTGTCACAGTCAACGAAGCTAACACTGATTGTGTCAGTTCCCATTCTATTATCTTTTGTTACTTCAACCCAATACTGACCGGTTACAGACACAGGCAGGGTTTGTTCTGTAGAAAGGCCATCATTCCATAAATAACTGTCAAAACCAGGCCCGGCATCTAAAATCAGGGTATCCCCCACATAGAGTGTTGTGTCGTTTCCAAGATTGATATCGTCAGGCGATGGGTTAATAGGCTCATCACCTTCCTGACATCCCAACAAGGATATACCTATTAACAGCACAAATGATATGCTCCACAGTTTCATAAAGGTATTTTGATTCATCTTCATTGTTATTTCGAAGACCGAATTTGTTAATTCTATTTAAATCTTACTCTTCAAAAATTTACATTTTGTATTCACATGACTGAGATCATTGTTTATTCCGTTGCACCAAGCTTCCTTTGAGCATCCTTCAGCAATCACTATGAAACCTGTAAAAATCCAATCCCTATCCGAACAGCTCGATGAGATCATTAAGCTGATAGACCGAGAACAAGAGGGAGCAACGAGTCTTATTGAAGGCCTCCACTCCAATCATCAACTCAGCGGTGAAAACCTGCTCAACTACATATCCTTTAGGTCTTTTGATCTTCGATCCCTTCAGAAAAACCTCGGACGTCTGGGACTCACTCGATT
Source organism: Reichenbachiella sp. (assembly GCA_965222305.1). Classification (GTDB taxonomy): domain Bacteria; phylum Bacteroidota; class Bacteroidia; order Cytophagales; family Cyclobacteriaceae; genus Reichenbachiella. The sequence continues at coordinate 5,087,950 of OZ244943.1, read as the reverse complement.
GGCAAGAGCCGAAGGTCACATCAAATCCAGTCTAACGACCTCTAAGTTCTTGCTTCAAAAACTCAATGGAGAAGAGGTGACTTACCCAGGGGAGCAGCCCTTGAACCCCGAGCACAGCGAAATCATCCAAAGAAAAAACACAAGGAGGCTCCTGGGCAAGGAAAGAAAAAACCGGCGCTTGAGAATTATGGTCACCATGCCGTCAGATGCCGCAGAAAAACCAGAAATGACCGAAAACATGATCTCCGCTGGGATGGATGTGGCCCGCATCAATTGTGCGCACGATCATCCCGACACCTGGAAGAAAATTGTTCGTAATATCCGCTCGGCGAGTGACAAACTCAACCGCAGCGTGCGGATAGCCATGGATCTATCCGGCCCAAAAATCAGGACAGGTCAGATTGAACAAGGGCCACAGATCAAAAGCTTTCTGCCGGATCGGGATGCTGAGGGAAAAGTCCTGCACCCTGCTGTGGTTCACCTGGTCTCCTCCTCCAAGTCCAACCTGAAAAGCCCCGACCTCCCAATCGACAAGTCCTGGTGGAAAGAATTGAAAATCCATGATGAGATCATTTTCAACGATGCCCGGGGCAAGCTGCGAAAGCTAAAGGTGGTGTCCATCACTCAAAAAATGGTCGTGACCCACAGCCAGGATTCTATCTTTATTCGACCTGGCACCATCCTTAAGGCAGATCATGGAGAGACATCAGTGGGCAAGTTGCCAGCCATCGCTCAAAGCATTGTACTGCGACCGGGTGATACCCTGATCCTGAAAAAAGAACGGATCGTTGGACATCCCTCGAAATTGGATGAAGAGGGTCATCAGATCACTCCGGCTGAGATCTCCTGCACCCTTCCCGAGGCTCTGGATTTTGTAGAGGTAGGTCACGAGGTGTTCTTTGATGATGGAAAAATCAGTGGTATAGTCTCAGGCCGAGACGATGACTCACTGACGCTTAAGATTAAGAAGTGCAAGAAGAGCGGAGCTAAACTGCGAGCGGATAAGGGGATCAACTTTCCCGACTCCAACCTTCAGGTATTCGGCCTGACAGAAAAGGACAGGGAAGATCTGGAATTTGTGGTGGAGCATTCGGATATCGCGTGCCTGTCTTTCGTCAATACCCCCGAGGATGTAAAGCAGTTATTGACCGAATTGGAAAGGCTCAACGCCCTTGATAAAATCGGCATTGTCCTCAAAATCGAAACCAAGCTGGGCTATGACAATCTCTCGCGCATTATTCTCGAGGCGATGAAAGCACCCAGGATTGGTGTCATGCTCGCTCGCGGCGACCTGGCCATCGAGGTAGGGTGGAAAAACATGGGCGCCATACAAAAGGAGATATTGGGACTGTGCAATGCCAGCCATATCCCGCTGATCTGGGCCACCCAGGTGCTGGAAGGTCTGGCCAAAAAAGGGCTTCCCTCCCGGGCAGAGATCACCGATACCGTCAATGCCACCAAGGCCGACTGCATCATGCTCAACAAAGGCCCGCACATCCTGAGTGCCATCGAGCTGCTCAACGAAATCATCGAAAGTTCTGAAGTCTACCAGATCAAAAATGCTCCCATGCTGCCCCGGATGGAGAAGATCAGCCTCCAAGCAAAAACGGCTTCATAAAAATTGGTGGTTTGATAGTTATTCAAAAGAATTTTGCAGTTTCGCCGTTAGAGTTTTAATCCCAGGTAATTCCATTGGCACGAACTAAGCGCACACCCTTTTTTAGAAAAATTCTTTACGTCTGTCTCATTGCCATTGCGGCCCTGGCCCTCGGAATGACCCTGTTTGTTGTTTCGGTACAGCAGGGGTTGTTTGGAGAACTACCCAACAAGGAACAGCTCGGTAAAATCCGGAATAATCTAAGTACCGAGATCTACAGCGCTGACGGAAAGATCATTGGTACATTTTACCTTCAGGAGCGAACCAGGGTGGATTTCACACAAATCAATGAATCCATCATCCACGCTTTGATCGCTACAGAGGACGCACGGTTTTATGACCATTCGGGAATTGACTACAGAAGCCTTTTGAGGGTTTTAGTGAAAACCGTCATCATGCGGGATCGAAGTGGAGGTGGTGGCAGCACACTGACCCAACAGCTCGCCAAGAACCTATTCCAAAGAGAAAACCATGGACTGCTGACCATACCGGTAGCCAAAACCAAGGAAATGATCATTGCCTCCAGACTGGAAGATCAGCTCTCTAAAGAAGAAATCATTGAGCTATACCTCAATACAGTACCATTCGGAGACAATACGTACGGCATAGAGACCGCCGCTAAAACGTTCTTTGGCAAACCCGCGAAAGAAATCCAGATCGAAGAGGCCGCCGTCCTGGTAGGGATGCTCAAGGCCAATTACACCTACAATCCGAGGATCTTTCCGGATAAATCGGAAGCCCGTAGAAATGTGGTACTCAGCCAAATGGAAAAGTACGGCTATCTGAGTGATGAGGAATCAGAGGAATTGACTGCATTGCCGCTTCAACTCGATTATCGTCCCCAGTCTCAACGAAGAAAAACTGCCGGCTACTTCAAAGAACGGATCAAAGCAGAGCTGGAATCTTGGATTCAGCAAAACCCAAAAGAGGATGGCAGTCACTACAACCTGTACACCGACGGCCTCAAAGTGTACACTACCCTTGATTCCCGAATCCAGTCCTTTGCCGAGGCCAGCGTCCAGTCACATATGTCTCAGTTGCAGCGTTCGTTTGATCAACATTGGTCCAATGAAAAGCCCTGGGACAAAGAGCCGGAAATCCTTCAAAACGCCCTGGCCCGTCTGCCGCGATACAAAAAGCTCAAAAAACAAAAGCTGAATGACAACCAGATCCTTGATTCGCTGAGCCGGCCCCACCCTTCGCTATTATTTACCTGGAAAGGCTGGAAGGAAAGAGATCTCTCCACACTGGACTCACTGCAGCACTACCTGGGCATACTACAAACCGCAGTGATTGCCATCGATCCCAAAACAGGAGCTGTCCTAAGCTACATAGGAGGTAACGACCCAAACATCTTTCCCTATGACCGGGCCGCTGAGCATACCAGACGACAAGTGGGCTCCACCTTCAAGCCCATCGTGTATGCCTCTGCACTAGAAAACCGGGCCGATCCCTGCGAGTTTATTTCTGCCGGCCGTACCTCCTACGGGGATTATGAAGACTGGACACCCAATAATGCCGATACTACGGAAAACCTAAAAAAGTATTCGTTCAAAGGCGCTTTGACCCATTCTGTAAATACTGTCAGTGTCAAGGTGCTCGAAGAAAACGGGATCGATGAAGCCATCTACACAGCCCGGAGGCTAGGCATCCAGGCTGAGCTGCCTGCCGTTCCTTCTATCGCCTTGGGTACTCCATCGATTTCCCTTTTAGAAATGACCCGTGCCTATGCGGCCTTCGCCAATGAAGGTCAGCTCCCGTGGATTCACAGTCTGCTGAGGATAGAGGATGTAGAAGGAAACGTGCTGGCTGAATTTGACACAGAAGAATCCATCCCTATGCTCTCTGAAAACACTGCTCAAATGATCACTGACATGCTCCGCGAGGTGGTGGATCATGGAACCGGCGGCCGTCTTCGCTGGAAATACCATCTCACCAATGACCTTGCCGGAAAAACAGGCACCACACAATCCAACGCCGATGGTTGGTTTATCGGCTACAATCCGGAGATCGTCATCGGCGTATGGGTCGGTGCGGATGATCCCAGGATAAGATTTCGCAGCACAGCGCTGGGCTCGGGGGCCAATATGGCCTTACCCATCTTTGCCGGCATCATTCAAAAAATGAATGTAAACAGGGAGGTTCAAAATATTGCTCAGGCAAGGTTCCCTCCTCTATCGACCCAGCTGACCAGAAGACTGGATTGCGAAAACTGGAAGGAAGACCGCACGTTTCTCGAAAAGCTCTTTGGCTCAGAAGCTGAGGAAAAAAAGAGTGAAAAGGAGTTTGGAGAAGAGGAACCCGGCTTGTTTGAAAAAATCGGTTCTATCTTCAAAAAGAAAAAGAAGTAGGAGATTTGAGATTGACCATTGAGGATTGGTGATTTTAGACATGGGATTGTACATTTAGAATTAAGAAATTTCTAAAATCAACAGTCCCACTGATGAAACCTCTCCTGGCCATATTTCTTATTGGTATTTTGATTGGATGTCAATCCGGGAAAAACAAGGAGTCTGCTCCGGTTCCCATGGATTCGACAAACCTGGTCGCAGATACCACATCAGTTGTCACTCCTGCTAGTACGGAAGAACCTGATCTCTTTGAGCAGTCTCTGAAAAAGGTCGACGACAGTCTCACTGCCTGGGGATTTACCAAAAAAACGGAAGTCATCCTTAAGGACAGTTCCGACCTGGCAAGGCACTGGTGGCTCCAGATATTCCACAGAAGAGTTTCCGAAGACAGGCTCAAAAGATTGAATATAAAACGCCTACCTACAAAATCCGATTGGAATGCCATAGACAGCATTCGCCAGGTGACCTATTCCAGGGGCTGGAGGTTTATCATCGAGGAATGGACGCTTAGTGATGTAAAAGCAGCTGAGACCTGGCTTGAACTGGCCGTTTCCACCAAAAGGCTGGATGACTTCAAACCGCCTCGCGTGTACTGGCGAGAGGGAAACAAACTTTATTTCATCATGGCCGTAGCAGCCAAGGATTGGTTTGAGCACGGTGATGAACTGGTGAAACTGTATACAGGAAAATCCCGATGGCTTATCGAACTGCTGAACGCTCCACTCGACCTACCGGAATACAAGAAGGAAATGCGGAGCGCCAACAGCGGAACCTCATCAGGAGAAAAGCACTTTTACAAACCTAATACCGTGGGCACTTTCTACCATTATTTCTGGTTTCATGAGTTGAGAAGGCAGTATGGGGAGCAAAAAGCTCGTGATGCTGTGGAAATAGAAACGTACAAATACGGAACCGAAATCGGGGATTACTCTGACACCAACGAACTATTCATTTCACTCAAGGCCCGGCAAAAAGACCGCCACCTCAAAAGACTCGATTTAGTCGGAACCGATAGGTCACAAATCATAGATCAGTTCGGAATGGGCGACCAAAGCAAGCCTCAATTCATCAGCTACTTTCACAATGACTATTGGCTACTACTGCATTTTGAAAATGAAAAAGTGGATTGGTTTGAAGTTACGAGGGTGAAATCGGGTTTTGATCCGGCCTAGAGGGCATAAAACAAACAAGGGTACCCTACATCAGCCAACCTGTTCGTTAGAAGAAATTTGTTGATGAAAATCTACGGCCAAGTTTCGTGTCCTCACGAAACAAATCAAATAAAAACCCTGGGCCCGCCCTGTAGCAAATCCTGAAACTCCGATGGCCCATCGACCAGGTCGTCCTTCATGCGATCAAATTCTTCCTTGGTCTCCGCAGAGATCAGTTCCATCACCTCCTCGATGGCCTGGCCGCTCATCATGTACGGAAACTCCTGGATCACCAACCGATCCCCCTGACACTGGGCATAGATCTGGCATTCGCCTAATTCGCGTATGTTCTTTCCTTTTACGAGGCAGGTATCTATCCAGGGTTCTATGGAAAACTGGGCCTGATCCACGTCGAGCTCATATCGACCGATTAGGTCAATATTCTTTGTGAAATAGTCGCTAATCGCCTGGGCTGACTGAGCGGAAATCTTACTGCGCATTTTCAGAGCGCATTCCATGCACATGGCGTACTCAAAGACCGTGGAGTGTGCCCGAAATCCTTCAAAGGGCTTGATAGCCTTTTCGATGACGTAAGTCGAATTACTTTTGATCAGCTCTTTTTCACAACTGATGCACCGATCCATCGGGGCTCCGGTCAGGTCTGAGTGAAATATCTTGGGAATAATGATGGTGTTGTGCTGGCTCAAAATGCGGAATGATGTGATTCGGATACGAATATCGACATTCCACAAACTTTTTCCAATTGCACCGGAATACTACTCCTGAAAAAGGACGAGCTCGTCTCCCTCACGGTTCGTCAGAATCAAAAAGTTGTTTTTAATGGCATAATGTATCCCAACTTCGAAATCATAGCTTGAAGCCCAAATAACCTGACCAACGGCCTCTCCAAATCCCCTTGAATCAACTGTACTGACTCTTGGATCCTCTATCAAAAGACACACTCCTGACTTCAAAAAAAGTGAATCGTTGGTTACAAGCATTTCATGAGAACAGCTAAACATACCCAATTCATCATCTGTAATCCCTACCGCATGATACTCTAATTCGCAAGGCACTTCGATCTTATCACCCTCGACCTCTGCATAGCTGAATGCCCAAACACCCTGGAGTTCAAAACTACGATCCGTTATCGAATCCACGTCCTGATTGCATCCGGTCATTTTCTCATAGTCTGTAAATTTGATGCGGTTTAATCCACTACTGTCGCACCGAGGAGTGTAATACGCTCCATCAAATAATCCATACAAAATGTAACTCTGAAGTGTATCAAACATTTCCTCATGTGAAGTTGGGCATATTTGGTATACCCCCCAGGCAGTCCAGTCCATATCATTCTCTAAAATGACACTACCATCAGAGTTAAAATCAAGAAAAAGCCTTTGCTCCTGAAAAGTAGATTCAATCGACTCATCAACACATTCATTGCAAACTTCCTCTTGACTGTTTTCGTCATCACAGGCGATAATCAAAAGAATGAAACACGCAATCCAAAAACGCACATGATTAAGGTTGGCTAAGGACTTCATTTTTCAGTTTTAAGCGGAGACTTGCCTCTGTGCTACCCCTGAGTACGCACTCAGCGGCCTGATCAGCTTATTGTCAACGTTTTGCTCCATGATATGCGCCGACCAGCCCGTGATCCGGCTCATCACGAATATTGGGGTAAACATATCGATATCAAATCCCATCATGTAATAGGCCGGACCTGCCGGAAAGTCCAGGTTGGGATAGATGCCTTTTTCCCGCACCATCACCTCCTCAAGCCGATCAGAAATTTCAACCCACTTTTGTCCTCCGGTAAACTCCGCTACTTTCTGACAATACTTTTTCATTGTCGGCACACGAGAGTCCCCACTACGGTACACCCTATGTCCAAAGCCCATGACCTTTTTCTTTTGTGCCAAAGCATCCATCATCCAGTCCACAGCTTTTGACGGATCGTCCACTTCCTTGAGCATGTGCATTACCTGCTCGTTGGCTCCACCGTGCAGAGGACCCTTGAGCGCACCAATCCCGCCAACTACTGCGCTGTAAATATCAGAAGTCGTACTGGCTATTACCCTTGCAGTGAAGGTCGAGGCATTAAAGCTATGTTCGGCATACAGGATCAACGACACATCAAAGGCCTTGACGATCTCATCGGCCGGCACCTTCCCAAAACACATATGGAAGAAATTGGCACTCATGCTGAGATCGGGATTGGGTTCGATGACCTCTTTGTCATTGGCGTGTCGGTAGCATGCAGCTATGATTGTCGGGATTTTCGCCAGCAGATGGATGAACTTATCCATATTGGTATCGGCTGAATTGTCCCAGATTCTGGGGTCTTCGCAGCCTATGAAGCTCACGCCAGTTCTAAGGGTATCCATAGGGTGTGCGCCTTTCGGCAAATGCCCTATAACTCCTTTCAACTCATCGGATAGTCCTCGCACACTTCTTTCTTTGTTCTGAAAATCAGCCAACTGGACCTCATCCGGCAGCTCGCCATTCATGAGCAGATAGGCCACCTCCTCAAAAGAGCAGTGCTCGCAGAGATCTTGTACCGCATAGCCACGATACGTCAGCGAATTGGTCTCAGGCATGACCTTGGAGATGGCTGTCTCATCGACCACCACCCCTGCCAGGCCTTTTTTAATATCATTTTCCATGTTGTTTAATGTTTTGATTAACATAGGCTGACTCAAAAAGCGAATAGGAATGTCATTCCGAAGAAATGAGGAATCTTATCGCACTGATTATCAGAATTTTTACAATAAGATTTCTCACTATCGCTCGAAATGACATGCTTTTTGAGTCCGCCACTATAATTTAAAATTGTATATATTCTCATCAAAGGCATTATAGTCCTCGTACTTCAGCACTTCGTACAATCGCTTCCGGGTTTGCATCTGGTCAAGAATCTGTTCCTGCGTTCCGTTTTCCATGATAGACTTCAGCCCGTCTTCCACCGCCTTCATCGCCAATCGCTGTGTCGTCACCGGGTAGATCACCATGTCATAGCCGAGGTTTTCCAGTTGTGCAACGGTCAGCAATTTGGACTTGCCAAACTCTGTCATGTTCGCCAGCAAAGGCACATCAATTGCCTTTCGGAAAGCTTCAAAATCACTTTCAGAATACATCGCTTCCGGGAAGATCATGTCTGCCCCAGCATCCACATAAGCTTTTGCCCGATCGATAGCCTTATCAAGTCCCTCCACTCCGGCTGCATCTGTTCGTGCCATCACCACGAAATTTGTATCTGATTTGGCCTGCACGGCCGTCTTCACTTTTTTGATCATCTCATCGGCAGGCACGAGGGTCTTGTTGTCAAGGTGCCCGCAGCGCTTGGGGTTTACCTGATCTTCCAAATGACAACCCGCCAATCCCAAATGCTCCAGCTCATGGATCGTACGGGCCACGTTCATCGTCTCCCCAAATCCCGTATCGATATCCACTAAGGAGGGAAGTGACGTGACCTTGGCGATCTGCGCAGCCATCTGGCTCACCTCCGTCATGCTCGTAAATCCGATGTCCGGCAAGCCCAACGAGTTGGACATCACCGCACCGGAAATGTACACGCCATCAAAGCCGGTCTGCTCGATGATCATAGCCACCATGGGATTGAACGCCCCCGGAAACCTGAGCAGTCGATCAGAATTGAGTGCTGCCCGAAACGCTTTTCGCTTTGCCTGAGGACTTGTCTGGTTCGTTATCATTCAAAGATTCCTTTTCTGTTAGAAGTTACTAAATATCCCTCAGGGACTTCCACATTCAGATCACAAATCTGATCGTGAGACAATCCTGATAGGTTTTCCACTAACTCAACAAAGCGATCTCTCTCATCTTTTGTGATAATCTTTTCAGTGAGCATATCGAACTTTTTGACATAGTTTTCCCTCACAAATGGCCTTGCTCCGGCTGGATGGGCATTGGCGCGCTCGATCTCGTCTTCTATTTTGGACCCATCTTTCATAGCGATGATCACTTTGCCCCCAAAGGCCTTTTTGTCTGGATCTGGATCATGATAGAGCTTCGTCCATTTTTCTTTTTCGACGGTTTCCACCTTCTGCCAAAGTTCGACGGTATCCTTTCGCTGTGCACGTTCAGGCGCATAGGACTTTTCATGGTGCCAAAAACCATCCTCCAGCGCTACGGTAAATATGTACATGATGCTGTGATCCAGCGTTTCCCTTGAGCTGTTAGGGTCAAACTTCTGTGGATCATTCGATCCGGTACCGATTACATAATGGGTATGATGAGAGGTTTCTATCAGAATATTTTCGATTTGCCCAAAGTCCTGAATTTTTTCGCGCATGCGGAATGCCAGGTCAATCAAGGCCTGAGACTGGTACTCTGCAGAGTGCTCCTTGGTATAGGTCTCAAGAATCGCTCTTTTTTCTTCTCCCTTGTCGGGCAATGGGATCGTGTATTCAGCATCAGGGCCACTCAAAATCCAGGCGATGACCGAATCCTCCCCTTCATATATGGGCGAGGGGCTCTTCTCTCCTCTCATGGCCCTATCTACTGCTTCTATAGCCAGCTTAGCTCCATGAGCGGGCACATAGGCTTTCCAACTGGAAATTTCCCCTTTTCGGGACTGCCGGGTACTGACACTCACATGGAGTGCCTGTTGAATCGCCTGATAGGTCGTCTCCGTATCCAATCCCAACAGCGCACACACTCCTGCTGCCTGTGCCGGGCAAAGGTGAGCGACATGGTCGATCTTGTGTTCATGCAGGCAGATGCCTTTGACCAGATTTACATGCACCTCATAGGCTGCTACGATTCCACGGAGTACGTCCGCACCCGATTTCCCCAACTGCTGAGCCACCGCCAAAACTGCCGGAATGCTATCCCCGGGGTGGGAATAATCTGCTGCCAAAAAGGTGTCGTGGTAATCTAATTCTCGCACCGCAGTGCAATTCGCCCAGGCTGCCCACTCTGCATGGACTTTCACGTCTTTTGGCAAACCGAAAATAGAAGCACCCCTATCCTTCCGTGCATGTGCCAGCGCCTGAAAACGGGCATTGGCCACGGGCGTGCGATTGACAGATGCAATGGCTACAGACGCATTGTCAATGATTCTATTGATCACCATGTCCTCTACTTCTGGACTGATGGCCACATCATCAGTTACCATAGCGGCCAGCTTCCAGGCGAGCTGTTCTTCCTTAGGCAGATTGGCTTTGGAAGGGTATACTTTTACCTTGTGATTGATCATTACTTTTTGGGTTTGTTATTCAATAAAAATAGACTTTTTTAACCCGATCGCACAATTTTTGTTTTATCCTTCGAGTACCTCAGGATGACAAAAAAGCTAGATGAGTTTTATTAGTCAACGTCTAGTGCAATGTTAACTCTCTCTGTCATAAAGACAGAAGCATGACTCGTCAATCCATCCTGATCCGGAATATTCTGGATTAGAATGACAAAACACAATTCAACCATATCTCCTTGATAACTCCGGTAGAGCATTCCAGTCTCTACGTATTAGAGCCTCTTTCTTTTCTCGTCTCCACCCCTTAATTTGCTTTTCAAATGAAATGGCCTGATTGATATCATCAAAATGCTCCTGAAAAACGAGTTCAACGGGTCGATATCTATAAGTATATGATCTGGGATCAAATCCAATGTTATGCTCCCAAAGCCTGCGTTCGATATCATTGGTCACCCCAGTGTAGAACTTACCATTGGACAATAACAATATATAAACTGTGTAGGTCATCGCTATTTCAAGCTGTGTCATCTTGAGGTACTCGAAAGATCACAGCTTGAAATATAGCTTAATATTCTTGTTTTATGCTTCGAGAACCTCAGCATGACTGTGGATGATATAGCTTGAAATTAAACAATCCCTTCCTCCTTTAGCTTTTTCAAAATTTGAAGACTTCACAAAAAATTATTCTAAAAAATCGAACCCTTTTTTGATTCGCTCGTAAAAACTGCGGAAACTTGCAAAGAAATTTAAGTTTCCCAGGTTTCCAATCGGATCAATGACAGTAAAGGACAAGATATTAGAAGTAGCAGACGGGCTCTTTCATCGGGTAGGCATCAGGAGCATCTCGATGGACGACATAGCCAGGGAGCTGTCAATCTCCAAAAAAACAATTTACCAGTACGTGCGCGACAAAGACGAAATTGTACAACTCGTCACACAGCACCACATCGACAGAGAAAAGCGGGAGTTTGCACAAGTGCTGGAAGAATCAGAGAATGCGCTCGACGAGCTGTTCAAACTATCCAAATGCCTACGTCGAAACATGAGCGAGATCAACCCCTCCCTCCTGTTTGACCTGCAAAAATACCACCCAACCTCATGGGAGATGTTTGTGGAGTTTAAGAATGTCTTTATAAAAAACCAGGTGCTCAGGGTCATCCGTCGAGGCAAAGAGGAAGGTTTTTTTAGAGAAGAGCTTAATGACGAAATACTGGCGATTTTCAGGATCGAGAGCATCCAAATGACTTTTGATCAGAAGATCTTCCCTAAAGAGCAATTCGATTTTACAGAAATACAATTAGCAATATATGACCATTTTGTTCATGGACTACTGACCATCAAAGGCCAGGAAATCTATGACAACATGTTAACAGCAACCAAATGATCAATCAATTCAAATCATTATACGCACTCGTAATACTCCTGACCTTGGCTTGCCAGGCGAGCTATGCTCAGGGGGAAAAGGTCGCCTTTAGTTTACAGGAGGCGATAGACTATGCGCTGATCAACAACCAATCAGGAAAAAACGCCCGGTTGGAGATGGACATCGCTGACAAGCAGGTAGGTGAGATTCTCGCCGATGGATTACCACAGGTGAACGCCAATGCTGACTTTGGATACAACTATGAGATCCAGCAGACACTTGTGGAAGGTTCTATTTTCGATCCGACAGTCCCTGAGGGGGTATTGGTGCCTGTTGCATTCGGTGTACCGTACACCTCCAACTTTGGGGTAACACTCGACCAAATGGTATTTGACGGGGCTTACTTCATTGGCTTGAAGGCTGCCAAAACCTTTACAGAACTCTCCAAAAAGGACAACATCAAAAACAACATTGATATCGCGGAGGCAGTATCAAAGGCGTATTTTGGTGTGCTGGTCAACCGAGAACGCTACCTGCTCATAGAGCGAAACTTCACAAGGGTAGATTCATTACTCATTGACACCAAGCACCTGTTTGAAGGCGGGTTTGCAGAAAAGATAGATGTAAGCCGTGTGCAAGTCCAGTACAACAACCTTAAGGTTGAGCTCGACAACTTCCAGGCCATTGTAGACCTGTCTGAGTCCTTGCTCAAGTTCCAAATGGGGATGGACCCAAAGGCCGACATTGACCTGACGGATGCGATAGAAAGCATTGACTATTTCGATTTTGAATTGACCAATGATTTTAACTACGACCGACGAATTGAGTATTCTCAATTGAATATCCGTGAGGACCTCAATCAATTGGACATCAGAAACATCAAATCGCAATATGTGCCCACACTCGATCTCTACGCCCGATATGGTAGGAATACTGGTGCACTGGAGTTTGGTGATGTCTTTACCAATGACTGGTACGGTGCCGGAGTGGTGGGACTTACTGCCCGATGGGCTGTATTTGATGGCTTGCGAAAAAGACGGCAAGTTCAGCAGAGACGATTGAAAGGCGAACAGATCAAGAATCAATTTGAACTGCTCAAATACAATATCGACATAGAAATTGAGCAGTCTCTGACCAACTACAATCGTGAAATCGAACGAATGAGGGCTCAAAGAGAAAATATGGAACTGGCTCGTGAAGTCTATGATGTAGCCAAGCTCAAGTATGACGAAGGGGTAGGATCCAACATCGAGGTGATCGATGCGGATGCCTCCTACAAAGAAGCCCAAACGAATTTTTACAATGCGCTTTATGACGCTCTGATCTCTAAAATTGATCTGCAAAAAGCCTACGGCGTATTACTATGAAACTAACAATGAAAACTCCAATCAAGATGAAAAATACATTATCAATCGTGATTCTCGGTCTTGTCCTTGCTGCGTGCGGAGGATCAGATGAAATAGCTGCTAAAAAAGAAGCGCTACAAGGGCTGAGAGACCAGCAGGCCGAGCTTAAGAAGCAAATTTCTGAACTGGAAAAAGAAATACAGGCTGTAGAACCCGATTTTGGAAAGAAAAGGATCAATGCCGTTTTGGTGACTTCCAAGACGATTACTCCTGAGTTTTTTGAGCACAAGGTGGAGATGCGAGGCAGCATCAGGTCCAGAACGAACGTGACGGTGAGTGCCGAAATTCCTGGTAAAATCGAGCAGGTGAAAGTAAAAGAAGGTGATTTTGTGCAGCGAGGAGACCTCCTGTTCAAACTCGACGATGAGATTATTGCCAACAATGTGGCCGAATTAGAGACCGCTCTTGAGCTCGCCAAGATTGTGGCTGAAAAACAAGAAAACCTCTATAAGAAGAACGTGGGTACGGAAATCCAGTATCTGGAGGCTAAGAATAGCAAAGAATCACTGGAAAGAAGGTTGGCAACAGCTAAATCTCAGTTGAGGCAGGCTTGGGTTAGAGCGCCTTTTACGGGAAGTGTAGACATGGTAAATGCCAAGATTGGAGAAATGGCTCAGCCCGGTATGCCCATGGTAAGGATTGTAAATCCTAATGACGTGCATGTCAAATCAGACGTATCAGAAAGGTTCATTGGTAAGTTCAAGAAAGGCGAGACAGTCGATATCTATTTCCCAACTTTGGATAAAAGCATCAAATCTTCCATTACTTCCGTCGGGAAGGTAATCAATGCTGAAAACCGGACCTTCGAGATTGAGGTGAGTGTTCCGAGGTTGACTTTCCCGGTTCGCCCCAATCAGGTCGTTGTACTAAACCTACGGGACTATGAGACCTCAGAGGCCTTTAAGGTTCCTACCAAGGTCATCCAACGAGACAATCGAGGTAAATATGTCTTTGAATTGGTCAAAGAAGAGGACCAGAACATAGCCAGGAAAGTCTATGTAGAAACTGGGATGTCCTTCAACAATGAAACAGAGATTGTCTCTGGTTTGAAGCTGAATCAGGTGATTGCCTTGAAGGGCTATCGTGACCTGGCTGAGGGAGTAGTGGTCGATATTCGTGATGAAGAATCCGGCCCCATCGCAGACAAGAGTTCAGCAGAATAATTTACCCAACTTAAGAAATCTATTATGGCTGATAGCAACCCAAACAAACCAAAGACTGAAAAGGAATTTGGCCTGACCACTCTTTCGTTGAACAACAAGACGACCGTGTATGTGATCACCGCCTTGATCGTGATCATGGGGATATCCACATACATTGGTCTTCCAAAAGAGAGTTTTCCGGAAATCAAGCAGCCCATCGTATATGTGGGCACGCCCCATCCGGGAAACTCACCGGTGGATATGGAAAACCTGATCACCCGTCCTATAGAGAAGGAGATCAACACCATATCTGACGTAGACAACATCAAGTCTACCTCTGTGCAGGACTACTCTACGATCATCGTGGAGTTTTCTCCCAGTACGGATGTGGAAGATGCCCTGACGAAGGTCAAGGACGCCGTAGATCGCGCCAAGCCTGAGCTACCCTCAGATTTGGAAGCCGATCCCAATGTGTTTGAATTAAACTTCTCAGAGTTTCCTGTTTTAAATATTAACCTGTCTGGTAATTATTCGATTGAGGAACTCAACGAGTGGGCGGAGTATCTCGAAGACGAGATTGAGAAACTGACGGAAATCTCCAAAGTGGAGATTCGGGGTGTAGACGAAAAGGAGGTACGTGTCAACGTAGACCCCTACCAAATGGAAGCGCGCCTGGTCAACTTCGGAGATATAGAAAATGCCATTCGCGCTGAGAACATCACCCTCTCAGGAGGTAACCTCAAGGAAGACGATATCAGAAGATCCATTCGGGTAGTCGGAGAGTTTGTAGACCCTCAGGATCTGCTGGATGTGGTGATCAAGCAGGAGAATGGCAACATAGTCTACCTCGGAGATATCGCTGAGGTGGAGTTTGATTACCGGGAAAGGGAGAATTACGCCCGCCTGGGACGTGATCCTGTGGTAATGGTTGATGTGATCAAAAGAAGTGGTGAGAACCTGCTGATTGCAACTGATAAGATCAATGCCATATTAGACAAAGCCAGGGAAACCATTTTTCCTGCAGATTTGGAGATCACCATCACCAATGACCAATCGCAGCAGACCCGAGATCTGGTGAGCAGCCTGGAAAACAACATCATCAGTGGGGTAATCCTGGTGGTGATGGTGCTATTGTTCTTTCTGGGTACCCGAAACGCACTGTTCGTGGGTATAGCCATTCCCTTATCCATGTTCATGTCCTTCATGATCCTGGGTATGTTCGGCATCACCATCAACATGATGGTACTTTTTTCCTTGATCATGGCCCTGGGTATGCTCGTAGACAATGGTATCGTGGTAGTAGAAAACGTGTATCGATTACGTGAGGAGGGATTCTCGGCTTACGAGGCGACCAGGCGGGGAGTTGGAGAGGTAGCTTTACCGATCATAGCCTCCACAGCGACTACTTTGGCTGCATTCCTGCCTTTGGCTTTTTGGCCGGGAATTATGGGTGAATTCATGAAGTTCTTGCCAATCACCTTGATGGTGACATTGGGCTCATCACTATTTGTAGCACTCGTGGTAAATCCTGTGCTGATTACCGCTTTTATGAAAATTGATACCGGAGAGAACAAGAACACCAGGAAAATCATTAAATACATCGTGATCGCCCTTGTGCTGGGTGCTTTAATGCTCTTGGGGAAAATGACCTCTCTTGGCAACCTCTCAATTACCCTGGGATTGTTGATCGTTATAAACTTCTTTGCTCTGGCCCCGGCAGCACGACGCTTTCAATCGGTCTTTTTGGTAAAACTTGAGTCGATTTATAAGCGAACGCTTGAGTTTGCATTGAAGGGCTGGCATCCGATTGCGTTCTTTTGGGGGACGGTAGGCATGCTTGTATTCTCCATCATGCTGATGGGCATTTTTCCTCCGCCGGTGGAATTCTTCCCAAAGACAGATCCTAAATACATCAACGTATTTATAGAGTTTCCTGTAGGTACTGATGTAGAAAGAACGAATGAATTTGCCGAGGAGATAGAAGACAAAGTGTACGAAACGATCAAACCCTATGAGAGTATCGTAGAGTCGGTGATTGCCAATGTAGGGCAAGGGGCCTCTGATCCCAATGACCCTTCTGCTATAGGACAATCTGATACTCCGAACAAGGCGCGGGTGACGGTGGACTTCAAGGAATTTAAGGATCGTGGGGAAATAAGTACCAAAACGATATTGGATACACTTAGGGCTACAATGAAGGGGTATCCGGGTGTAGCAGTCACGGTAGATCAAAATGCCGACGGCCCTCCGACAGGTAAGCCGATCAGTATTGAGATCACCGGTGAACAATTCGAAACTCTAATCCAAATTGCTGACCGAATGAAAGATTTCATCAATCGATCAGGGATTGAAGGTATCGAAAAGCTCAAGTCCGATCTGGAAACGGGTAAGCCTGAATTGATTGTAGATATTGATCGGGAAAAGGCTCGAAGGTTTGGGTTGTCCACTCAGTCTATTGCCATGGAGGTACGTACAGCGCTGTTTGGCAAGGAGATTTCTAAATTCAAACAAGGGGAAGACGACTATGAAATTCAACTTCGTTTGAATGAAAAGTATCGATACGATGTGGACGCCCTTTTGAATAAAAGTGTGGTCTATAGAAATCAGTCCAACGGACGAATAGTTAGCGTACCGATCTCTTCTGTAGCCAAGGCAGAGTTGAGTTCGACCTATGGATCTGTCAAGAGGAAAGATTTGGATCGAATCGTGACTTTGAGCTCGAACGTACTGGGTGGATACAACGCCACTCAGATCAACGATGAAATCAAAGAGCTTCTGGCAGACTTTGAAATGCCTCCGGGGTATGAGTTTAGGTTTGGCGGTGAGCAGGAAAAACAGGCCGAAGAAATGGCTTTCCTTTCGAAAGCACTTCTGATCGCTGTCTTTATGATCTTCCTGATCATCGTTTCACAGTTCAATAAGCTGACGGCACCATTTATCATCATGACCTCTGTGCTGCTTAGTACCATTGGTGTATTGTTGGGATTGATAATTTTCAATATGACCTTTTCTGTGGTGATGACCATGATCGGGATTATTTCCCTGGCGGGTATTGTGGTAAACAATGCAATTGTGCTTATCGATTTTATCGAGCTCAGCAGAAACCGTAAGAAGGCGGAGCTCGGAGTAGACAAACTGCCCATGGAGGAGATCATCAAAGCCATCACTGAGGCTGGAGCTACCAGGTTGAGACCGGTAATGCTGACAGCCATCACTACAGTACTGGGACTGATCCCACTGGCAGTTGGCATCAACATAGATTTTATTAAGTTCTTCTCTTCGTATGATGCAGACTTCTTCCTTGGCGGAGACAACGTAGCCTTCTGGGGCCCGATGTCCTGGACCATTATTTTCGGACTGACGTTTGCGACGTTCCTGACCCTGGTAATTGTACCGGTGATGTACTTGTTCTTTGCCAAGGTCAACCGATGGCTGGGGGTGAGTTGATATAAACAAGAAGTTTTAAAAAAAGGGAGGCTGAAGAGCCTCCCTTTTTTGTTTCATCTGCGAAATAGGCCTTGCCGTATATTACTTTTCACGATCTTTTTTTAGCTTCGATAATTAGAAATTAAATCAGACCACCAAACCTGGAATCTGCCGGCGAATGGACGAAAAAATAAAGAAGATATTGCTCATTGATGACGACCGGATGGCCCTTGACATAGTAACGAGTTATTTGCGTCGATCCAATAGGTTTGATAACATTATTACCTTCCAGTCTGCCCGCGATGCCCTTCATTATCTAAAAAGTAGCGCCGGAAATTGGCCTGACGTCATTCTTTGCGACCTGGAAATGCCCGACATGACCGGGTGGGAATTTTTGGACAACTACTTCGAAAGAGGATACGACCTGAGACCCTGCCTGATTTGCGTGCATACTTGCGAATCAGGTTCGTTTGATTTCGACGACCTTGAGAAGAGAAACCATGTACACATGTACATCCCCAAGCCTATGGACAAGGAAAAGGTCGATCAAATCTATCGGTACCTACAGTGGCAGCGCAAAGTGGACTTCCAGCGGAAAATGCCCATGAAATATGTGATCTCCTGACCCGACCACCCCATCAAAAAAATACCTTAAAGCACCGAATCTTTTTCCTGTGCTTTTTTTAACCTGGATTATGCATTAGAACTTCGTAATGAGGGCTTAAGTGACAATAAATCAGGAAGTTTTATCGAGTTTAGCATAGCACCGCTATGGTGAATTCGAAAAACTTATTTATCTCGCTGTTTTGAAGTCAATTAAGTCCGTAATAGATTTTCTAATGCATGATCCAGGTTTAATACTTTTGAGAAAAGTTTTTGAGCGCATGCCCAAGTCACCAAGTCTCAACATCAGATGGCTATTGACCCTTGCCTGGATCACCACGGCGTTATTTAGTTTCGGACCAGTATTGGCTCAAAGCTGGACGCCGAGCGATGCCCGGCTGATACAGTTCAAAAACTATATGGCGAGCAGCGGTCTGCCGGGAGAGACTGTCAAAACAATCCATCAGGCAGAAAATGACCTTGTCTGGATGGGCGTGGAGTACGAAGGGTTGGTTTGTTTTGATGGCAGAAACTTCGACGTGTATCGCCATGATCCGGACAACCCCCAATCCCTTTCCAGCAATTTTGTCGAATGCATCCTGGATGATGGCCTGGGAAATCTCTGGGTCGGCACCCAAAATGGTCTGAACAGAAGATCGCTGGGTGCTCTGAGTCATTATGACAATGTATTTGAAAAGTTCTTTGCTGCAGACTCCAGCGGACTGCCGGGTGACGATATTATCCATCTTTTTAAGGACTCCAAAGGACAGATCCTGATCGGCACCAACAAAGGACTCTGCCTGTATCAAAGCGACCGTCACTTCAAAACCATCAGCCTTCAAGACAAAGAACTCAGAGTACAGGAAATCTTCGAAACAGAGAAAGGTGAATACCTCATCGGAACCAACCGGGGCCTGATGCACTTGAACAAAAACCTGGAATTTCTCGACTTCTGGGATGCAGGCAGGTTGCGTGACCTCCATAATGTAAGCGTCAATTCGATTGAGGTCGGGCCCAATGGGAATATTTGGATCGGTACCCGATCCGGAGTGTATTTGATCGATCTAAAAGAAAAGACCTATGCCCCACTCAGTGACTATCTATACGAACAACCCAGAATTGGGACTATCGGAGTAGATGACATACTAAAGGACAAAACCGGAAGAATGTGGCTGGGCATGATCTCCGAGGGTTTGTTTGTGCTAAGCAAAGCCGATAGCGGGTTTCGGTACACCAGTTATAGTCAAATCCGGGAAGGTGGCTTTCAAGGCGACCAGGTACGAGATCTGCTGGAAGACAAAAACGGTCTGATCTGGATTGCTACCAAAAATTCCGGTTTTTATCAGTACAACAACCAGAGCGAGACCTTTGGTTTGATGAATACAAACCATGAGACGAGCCTGGGACTCAACGACAATTGCGTCCTGTCATTGGCCGAGGACAGTCGTCAAAACCTCTACTTTGGCACCATGAATGGCGGCCTGAACTTTCTTAATCGCCAGACAGGAAAGTTCAGCTACTTTCAAAATGAATGGCCCAATGAAAACAGTCTGTTCAACAATCGGGTACAGGCGATAGAAATAGACCCCATGGGTCGCGTATGGATCGGTACTGTACAGGGGCTGTCCGTCTATGATCCCCGTTATAGTACCTTTCAAAACCAAACCCTGTTTTCCATTAGAAGCATTGTGATCGATGACAACCATACCGTATGGATGGGTGGACGAAGGGGGCTTTGGTTTGCCCGGGATCTAAAGCAAGAGTTCGAACGACTACTACCGAAAGGGTACGAAGACATATTGAGTGATGAAGTCTATGTCTTGACCCAAAGTAGTGACGGAAATCTTTGGATTGGGCTGGCGAACATGGGATTGGCGGAATTCAATCCATTGACTGAGGAGCTTACCTGGTATAATGACCCGAGCAGAGGCGTACGAATGACCGCCAACCACATCAGAGCCTTGCACGAAACTCCCGATGGAACCCTTTGGGTCGGCACCAAGCTCAATGGGCTATTTCGGCTCAACCGGGAGAGAGATCGACTACTTCATGTGCCCGATAGTGTGATCAGCAACAGCGTCTTTAGCATATTGTCTGATTCTGATGACAACCTTTGGCTAGGCACCAACAAAGGGATCGTAAAGTACATGGTGAGTGAAAACAAAGTCGAACGGTTTGGCAAGAAGCACGGACTTCAGGGCGAACTGTTTCTGCCATCCTCTCACCTACAAACCCAAAACGGAACCTTGTACCTGGGAGGCAACAATGGAGTCAATTATTTCAATCCATCTGCAATACAAAAAACCAAGAGTATTCCGCAGGTACAAATAAAATCCCTGAAGTCAACAGGCGATGCTTACAAAAAGGACGAAAAGGGTCAGGTGCAATTTGACTATGGCGACCACATCAATTTTGACTTTTTTCTTTCAGATTATTCTTCTCCTAAAGAAAACAACTTTCACTACAAGCTGCGCGGCATTGACAAGGACTGGATCGATTCGAAATTTCGCGATCAAATATCTTACGCCCACCTGAGCCCGGGACGATACACTTTATTGATCAGAGGGTTCAATGCCGATGGCGTGGAGTCCAAAAACATGACGGAAGTACCGTTCACCATCCTGCCTCCCTGGTGGAGGAGCAATCCGGCTAAAATCAGCTACTTCATTGCCATTGTGCTGCTCTTGTACCTGGCCTTTTATTTGGTTACCTACCGTACCAAAAAGCAGCATGAGTTGGAAGTACTCAACCTGGAAAAAGAACAATCAGAAAAGCTCACTCAACTCAAGCTTAGGTTTTTCACCAACATCTCTCATGAGATACGGACTCCCCTGACCCTGATGCTTCCATCCGCTGAGAAATTAAGTGAATTGTTTGGCACCAGGCCCGAGGGTAAAAAACACACAGGCATTATCACAAAGAACATCCTGTCCCTGATGAACCTTATAGAGGAATTGATACAATTTAGAAGGATCGAGGGTGGGCAAATGGGATATACTCCACAAAGCGTATCCATTCGTGACCTGATCACCGAAGTATTTGACGAGTTTAAGCCTGCGACCGTAGAGAAGAACCTTGATTATGAGCTGACCCTGGAGGAGCCTCTCCGGCATGGCAGTGTAGATCCGAGCATCGTTCGTACCATCGTTAGAAACCTTGTGTCCAATGCAATAAAATATACCGAGCCCACCGGTAAAGTGATGATAGAGGTTCTTTCCGTACTGCCTACCTCTGAAATTAAGAAGGCCACTTCCCTTCCCTCCACATTTAAGCAGGATGAGTCCGATACTTTTCTATGCATCAAGGTATCCGATACGGGTATAGGAATATCCAAGTCGGCCATGGAGCATATTTTTGACCGTTTCTATAGATCGGAAAATAAGCTCAAAGCGGTCGGTTCCGGGATCGGGCTGGATATTGTCAAGAGCCTGGTCACCCTACATGAAGGTCATATCGAGGTATCCAGTACTAAAGGCCGCGGCAGCACCTTTACTGTTTATCTGCCCCTGGGAGATCTTTCGGATTTGGAATCCAAGTCAATTGAGGAGACCGCCGAATTGGCGGCCGATCCTCCAGAATTAGCCGATGTCCATGAACACACTGAGAAAAATAAGGATGACATCCTGATTGTCGAAGATGACCCTGCAATCCGTGAGATGCTTAGTGAGTTGTTTGGAAGCGAGTACAATGTATCGCTGGCCTCCAACGGCAAAGAAGGACTCGAAAAGGCGATGGACTTTCCTCAACCCAACCTGATCATCACGGATGTAATGATGCCGGAGATGGATGGACTGGATCTTTGTACCCGGGTCAAGGACAGTTTCAAGACCAGCCACATTCCTGTCTTGCTACTCACAGCACGAACTAAAATAGAAGATGAGGTAGCCGGGTTTGGCGTAGGTGCCAATGCCTATGTCAAAAAACCGTTTTACCCGAAGGTATTGATGGCCAAAGTGGAAAGTCTGCTGGAAAACCAAAAGCTGATCAAGACGCACTTTACGAAAGAATTCCAATTGAGTGCCCAAGGGGTACAATTACCGGATGCCGAAAAAGACCTCCTGTCCTCCTGCGTGAAAGTCATAGAAAACAATCTCGACAATCAAACATTCGGTGTGGAGGAGCTATCACGGGAAGTGGGCATCAGCCGAACCTACCTTTTCAGGAAGCTAAAATACCTCATTGACCTGGGCCCTTTGGAACTCATCTACTCGATCCGACTAAAGAAGGCCATCGCACTGATGGAAACGAAGCAACACTCGATATCTGAGATCGCGTACATGACCGGGTTTTCTTCTCCGAACTCATTTAGCACGACCTTCAAGAAGTACCACAAGATGTCGCCTAGTGAATTTGCCAGGAAAAACACCTGAAAATATTTGCTTCAAAACGGCTCTGAGCACCGGGAAACAAACTTTTACATGAAATAGCAACATCTGTTGTACTATTCGCAACATTTCAAAACGTCTTTTTTTTCAGAAAAATCTTCATTGCAAGTGGCTTTGAGACAAGAACACTCCGGGCCTTCGAACTTGTAATGTTAAGATTAGATTTATGAAAAGACTCTTCACTATGCTTTTTGCCCTGGTGCTATCTACGATGGCGTTTGGGCAATACACGGGTGAGATCATATATGATTTCACGGATGGTACAATCATTACCAATCAGCAAAGCGCCGATACCAAGCTGACCCTTGGAGGTGCATACAATCACCACGGCTCGACCTATGGTCTCAACCTTAAAGTGGATCAGACCATCAGCATCCAGGTGGATGGAAGCGCCACTATTCGGTTTTTGGGTTCGCAGCACTCCAGCCTGGATGTGAAAGGTACGGCTATAGATGATGGCGACCTGGGTACCCAGGTGGGTGCGGTCACCAATGACCTCTCCGACTCTTTCGATTTTGTGTATTCCGGCACAGCGACAACATTGACCTTTACTACTGTGGCAGCCAGCGGCAATGACCTTTACCTTCCGAAGATCACGGTGATCCCGGCACAAGATGGTGGCGCAGCTACCGGTGCTGACCTCAATATCGCCTACTACTTTGACCTGAGGGATGAAAGCATCATTTCCAGCACTTACCCCGGCAATGTCTATGAGCAGGGGTTGTTCAAAATTGACGCAGGATGTTGCAATGCGTATGCCTACCATGACACCCAACACGGCATCCAATTCAAAGACGGAAACATCATCACGCTACAGGTGGCCGGAAACACCCGGATTCGACTAGGGGGTGATCAATACTCAGGAGGAACGGTTACCGCCTCAAGCGCCACGGGAGCTTTCGATATTGCTACACAGGATCATGTGACCACCGTGACCTACCCCCAAGGAACAGATGGCGGCCCTTGGGTGGATTTTGTCTATGTAGGGGAAGCCGGAACTATAGACCTTACCGCAGCGGGAAGTACAAGTTACCTGCCCTATATCGAATTGTCTCCTATTACCTACGAGGTAAGTCTGACCCAATGGGTACAAAAATCAGGAACGGTGACCATCAACGGCACCCAGATAGATTTCACATCGGGGGCGGATGCATCTAGTAACGCTACCGTATCAGTCAGTGCCGGTACCGTAGTAAGCGCTACAGATACAGAGGCCTCTATACTTATTGACCTGGGAGGAAACGCGCTTTCCAGCTTCACTCCGGAAACCACCGGAGACATTGCCTCGGTCTCAATTGACGGAAATGATTTGATGCTCAACCTGGCTGACGATAGCACTGATCCTACTTCCTATATCATTCACGTAAGTGACAATAGTGTAACCGTAGAAGCAGAACCGGGTGAGACCTATTCATACAACTTCTTCGATGGCACTGAAATGCCTCAGACAAGCTATAATACGCTTAGGTACAGCACTTTTGTGACCAGCGATGGCATCCTTACCATCAATAGCAATACTGAGGACGAAGCCTTGCAGTTTGGCTATCACGACAGTACGCACGGTGGTGTGTTTTTCCCTGGCAACTCATTTGATATGGTGGTGGCCGGCAATGCGATCATCACTTTCATAGTAGATACCTATGGTTCTGCAGAAGGTGCAACATTGGAAATCACCGATGCTGACCAGAATTTCGTCGGGAGCATAGCAGCAGAAAACATAGGATTGGGAGACGGCTTCCCCAGCACCTTTAGTTATGCAGGGCCGGCCGGGGTTCTTACCGCTACACTGACAAGCAGCGAACACCCCGAGGCTGAGATTTATATCCATGGCATGAGCATTCAGAATGAAGCAGCCGTCACCTCCAATGGAAAAATTGATGTGTGGGACTTTGGTGCTGTTCAGCTCAATGAAGAAGAGTACAACAATAATTTAACAGAAGAAATCATCAATGGATGGTACGATGAAGGAATAACAGTGGGTAGCTCGGGCAATGTGTTCCCATCGTTTTCCGCTGGTTTGTTGAGTTGGACTGGCGGTGGAAATGACCGCTTGAGAACTTCCAATACCAACTTGACGAGATACGATGAAAACGTAAGTGGCGTGTCGGAGTATACCGGAAGGGTCTATGTAAACTCTACAGGCGCAACCGGTCGATACATGAGCATTACGCTTGCAGAGGACGATGAAGTGACCCTAATGGTCTTGAGCCAAAATGCGGCCGGTCTGATGCACTTTGAATATGTTGCCGATCCGGAAGCACAAAATGATGCGCAACCCATCACAACAAGCAACTCTATTACAGAGTTGAAGTTCGTGGCAAAGGAGGCGGGGACGTACCGCGTCTATGATGTGCAGGACAAGCCCAGCTACTACAGGATTTACCGCAAGGATGCAGTGTACGCCACACTATCAGGCGATGTAGATTTATCAGCCGCCCAGGGAATACCCGCTGAGTTTCAGATAGTATTCACAAACGAGGCAGGAAAAACCTGGCATGTATCTGCAAGCAATGATTCCTACGAAGTGGATTTGCCTGCAGGGTATGATTATGAAATCAGTCTACTCAATGCCAATGGATACATCATTAGCAGTGCCAACACAGTGACCGTCACAGAGTCGACATCTTTAAACATTGATATAGAAGAAGTAATCCTGCATGAGGTCAGTGGAGCGATCACCGGATTGGGTGATCAAATCAGCAACCTGATACTGAGCTATATCCCGGATCCGGCGGCTGACAAAATCTTCGTGCCGGAGCCTGTCATCAATGTTGAGAGCGCGACCTATACAGTTCAGTTGGAACCAAACGTAGAATACACGCTTGAGGCTGAAGGTGTCAATGATTTTGAAATTCCATCGAACACCCTCACCATCACAGGAGCACAGACTTCCGATGTAGTTTTTCAGACTAAACCAACTTTTGTGGTATCTATAACCGCCGAGGGACTGACCTCCGAGCAGATCGCTTTGGTTGATCTTACTTTTAGCAATCTTCACGAACCAGGCTATGAATATTCATTTGAATCAGTGGACGGTATAGCCTTGAGGAATGGCACCTATTCAGTTTCAGCCTCCGGACTGGACGACTATCCCCTGGAGCAGTTGCTTACTTCAAACGTCGTAGTTGATGGAGCGGATATTACCAAGGAGATTCCCTTTGGCCCGGTGCACAACTGGTCTTTTGATGATCAGGTTATCACCGGTGAAACGGCTTCTTACAAAGGCATGAAATTCACTGGAGGAGTTAGCAATGAAATAGCCAAAGGACATTTGGTGGGGCCAGCAGCAGGCACAATTGAGATACCCGTCAACGCAGGAGAAAAAGTGATCATCACCTACTACTATGCCGCGGATTTCAGCATAGAGGGTGGCGAGGCGATCACGACCAACTCAGGAAGTACGAGCACTTTGGAAACTGCCACCTATGTCTACGAAGGGAGTGAAGCAGGCTCTGTGACGCTCACGGTCAATGCGACTACCTATTTCACCCATATCGAAACAGCCCAGGTGGTGCCGTACGCCGAAGTGGTCACCGTGGGTGCTGACAAGGATTATCCATCAATCAATTCCGCGTTGGATGCCGTGAGAAGCATGGATCGACCAAACGATGAAAGAGTCACCATAGCCATCGATCCAGGCAACTACGAGGAAATGTTAGTGGTAGATGTAGCAAACGTAAGCCTCAAAAATGCTTCGGACAATCCTACCGTCGGTCTGGCCAACGGTGGGGTGGACATCACAGACAATGCGGTAAGGATCACCTCCTACTACGGCCATGGATACCACTACTACAGCATGGGAGCTGATCAGAAGTGGCACGCTGACCTTTTGGAAGTGAATAAGGAGAACGGATACTACAGCCATGAGAACCGTGGAGCAGGGACTACCGACGGATCGTACTGGAATTCGACAGTAGTCGTATACTCCTCGGGTTTTGAGGCGCACAACATCATTTTTGAAAATTCTTTCAACCAATACATCTCCAAAAAGGAATCAGAAGATGTGGTAGAAGAATGGGCCAATGGGCCGCTAGGTGATCGGCCTACAGATCAGGGCAATACGGCAGTACAAGACCGAAGCTTCAAGGAGCGTGCAGGAGCCCTGGCCCTGGCCAACGATGTAGACAAAGTAATCTTGAACAACTGCCGGGTCGTCGGAAGACAGGATACCTTCTACGGAGGAGTAGGCTCTCGGGTAGCCATCTATCGTGGCTATGTGATGGGCTCTGTAGACTTCATCTATGGAGGCATGACTGCTGTTTTCTACCGCACCCAACTGGTGATGAATACAAGTGATGCCTCTAATGATGTGGCCTACCTGACCGCTGCCCAG
This sequence comes from Reichenbachiella sp., assembly GCA_965222305.1. Lineage (GTDB taxonomy): Bacteria > Bacteroidota > Bacteroidia > Cytophagales > Cyclobacteriaceae > Reichenbachiella. The sequence continues at coordinate 5,060,915 of OZ244943.1, read as the reverse complement.
CAGCAAGGGTCAGAGCGTGGGTACCTGATGTACGAATGTACCGTGACCTCCACCACTCCTGGTGTAGAAACCGTATCCACCACACGGTCCAAGCCTGGCTACTTTGGTCGACCCTGGCAGGCCAATACCAGTGAGGTCGTATTCTATAAGACTGTCATTGAAACAACCGATTATGCAGGTGCGTCCAACGAATCATTGATCGAACCGGAAGGCTGGAGGAACACGCTCGGAGGTGAATCTGCAAAAATGTATGAGTTTGGCACCATCGAAGAATCGGGAGTAGACAATTCCTCAAACCGGGTTTCCTGGGCTACATTGTTAACTGAGGGGATTCTAACCGATGAGACGGAGGTGACAGCATTCAACTTCACCCGTGGCAATGACTCCTGGGATCCCTTTGCAGGGTTGCTGGACACGGATGCTGACCTGTTGGAACTTTCGGTAGCTGAGGGTGAACTTACGCCCGCTTTCAGCGCCGAGGTGACAGAGTACACGGTAGAGGTGCCAGCCGGTACCACGGCCATTACTGTATCAGCCACTGCAGCCAGCCCAAGTGCCACAGTAAACGTAGGAACCTTTGCGACCATTCCGGGGTCTGACCAGGTGGTAGTCACTGCCGGGGACGGATCTACTAAAGAATATACGATCACCGTGACCGTGGAGGGTGGGGTCATGTCGATAGATGAGGCCACCACAGCCCTTAGCATCTACCCTAATCCCGCTACAGACTTTGCCCATATTGTATTGGCACAGCCTGTAACTGGAGACCTGGAGATCGGCATTTACAACATACAAGGGGAATTGGTGAAAAGTATTGTTAAACCACAACTTCAGTCCGGGCAGCAAGCGATCCAACTCAATGTGGAGGATTTGAGTCCAGGACTATATATGGTCAAAGCAGTTTCATTCGATCTGATCCTGAGTCAAAAGCTCTTGATTCGGAAATAGGTTATGAACGATTGCTAGTTTCAAAGGCCGCTTTAGTAATAAAGTGGCCTTTTTTTATCCGCAGTTCTACCACTCCACGATCAGCATGATATTTGGCGCAAAACCAAGCGCATAGCGGTTTTGAAATTCCCTGGAACGATAGACCTGATCTACCAATATCTCTTGATCAAATACATTGATCAGGGATACACCCAGTGAGGCCGACCATTTTCGGGTCTCGGTTCGTGGGAGGGTGTATGATGCAGACAGGTCCAGCTGATGCATGTAAGGATATCGCTCTTCACGATCGGCAAACGGGCTGCGCGGAGGGCGAGGAGGCCCTGATCCCGGTGGCGGAGGGTTGATTGGGAGTGAAGGACGATTGTTAAGAAAAATGTTTTCCGCATAAGCGATGTCCATCGACTGGGCATTGAGACCTGAGGAATACTTCCAGGCCGCAGCTAGCTTGAGTCTTTTGCCTGCATAAGAAGATCCCACGTACAGCACATTGGGTTGGAAGTACTTGGACGAGTAGGTGAGCTGATCTGTACTATCCAGTTTGATTTCAGAGTGACCATAGGAATAGCCCGCCCATGCTGACGTATTTTCACTGATTTGTTTTTTCAAAAAGACATCCAGACCTGAAACGCTTTGATCCATCTTGTGAAAGGTGCCCCCTTCGTACAGTCGTCGGTTTTCAAAAATGGTGACATCATGAGCGGATTTGTAAAACGCCTCCACATCTAATATCCAACCTCTATTTTGCAGGATAGCCCCGATCATGGATTGGGTACCGTTGATAATAAATCCCATTTCCTCATCAGCTAATGTCCAGACCTCCGTGTCGAATCCTCCGCCTCCAAACTCAAGGTTTTTTACCTGGCTGAGGTATTGGTTGTACAGTCCGGCCGATCCCTTCAGTGTCATGGCCCTACTTATGTCATAATTTACAAGCAATCGTGGCGTCAGCCTAAAATTCTCCAGAGGCTGATAATAAGTGCCACGAACTCCCAGCTCCAGGTACCATTTCTCCCATTGATTTAATTCAACATTGGCATAGGTAGAAAAAGATTGTGCCTCGCTTTGGTCGTTGTAATAAAAAATTGAGGAGTCAGCCCGCACGGGATTTCTATATTCAGTACTTACGGTCTGGTACTTATAGTCAACCCCAAACTGGTAGTTAACCGAATGAGGCGATTTTATGGAAAACTCCTGCGCCAGATTAAAATCCATCAAATCGTTGGTCGAAAATCCGGCCCCAAGAACCGAATCCGGAGTTGAACCTTTGTAAGCGAAAGAATAGTCAGAAACCGTAGCAGAAAATGTAGAGGTCCAGTCCCTTCCCATCCGGGACACCCACGACAGGTTCATCCCCGAGTTTTCAAAGCTGGTCACTTCCGGGGGCAACGGGCTGCCTATTGCTTCTTCTATCCTGGATTCTATTTCGGTCTGGGCAAGGATACCGGTGATGGATACCCGATTGCGGTCATTGAGGTTTAGGTTGATTTTAGCATGATAATCACTGAAGACCGTGTTCACTTCTCCGGTGACATTCCCCAGGGAGTCTACGAGACCGGTGCCAGCATATACAGATTCGGTAATGGCTGATAGCTTGGGCGACGAAATATGAGGAGGATAAGATCTTCTTGCGCCTATCGAAATCCCAACCTTATTGCCGGCAAGCGGAACTTTGACATAGCCCATTCCAAACAAGGTATTGACCCCTGTCCCGACCGTAGGCTTGTTGCCGGAAGTACTTCCAGAATTAATCACCACGGCCCCACCTACCCTATCGCCAAGCCTGGGATGAAATCCCCCTCGATACACTTCCACATTGTCAATGGTCTTTGGGTTGTAGGGTGAAATAGTACCAAAGTAATGTCCCTTATAATAAATCGGAATATTGTCGAACACCACCAGGGTCTGGTCAGGGTCACTACCGCGAATGAACAGATTTCCCGCTCGCCCGTCAGGATTAGTGACCCCCGGCAGTGCGGTGAGTGAGGCAAAAATATCGCCGTCTGTCTCGCCTGGAAGCAGTGGCAAATCCTTTACCGCGATCGTAATATTCTGCTTGGAGGGGGTCATATCGATCCCTCTGGTGAGATAATCCTCTACCGTGACCTCTGACAGCTCCCAAAAGGGCGACACCATTTTTACAGTCATACTTCTTTGATTCATTATTTCGTAGAGGGATAGGGTCATTTTGTTGTACCCCACCGAGTAAACCTCCACCGTGTCGCTAATGCTCGGTTTGTACAGAAACTGCAGACCGTTATTTGCGACCTCTGCAGGAATCGGCTGGTTATTGACGAGCACGATCAGTTCCTTTGGGTGGATGGATGTGTTCTCTGCTGAATCCTGTGCCGATACTTCCACAGTGATTTCCTTCGCACTTAGGGCATAGTACTGATCGCTTATTTTTTTGATTTTGAAGGGAAAGGCGTTTTCAATCGATGCGCTAACCTCCTCAATGCTGGCAGCGCGTTCCATTTTTTTGTCAATCAGCTCAACGAGACCTGCGTCATAAGAAAAAGTTATCCCAAACTCCTTCTCATACATGGGCAGCAGCTCAGACAACCGATAGGTGCCCTCCTGGCCATAGACAGGTGGACATAGTAATATCAGGGCAGCTAAAAATAAAATTAAACGCATGCTGATTGATTGACTTTACTCGGACAAAGTAAGCTCATTTCCGTCCAACTGATAGTCTATTTCCAGAGTATCAAAGACGATCACAAGGGTAAGTTTCAAATTGTCGGTGGGGATAGCCCCGGTAAACCTGCGCTGTAGGTTGACGTTTCCAGGTATGATTTTGAGGTTGTAGACCGTTTTTATTTCATTGATCACCTGTGAAATCGGGGCGTTTTTAAACTTTATCTCCCCTTCCATCCAGGTCGGCTCTTCGTCAGGGTTCGTTTCTACTTCCTCCCAGGCATCACCATGATACAAGCTCTTTTCCCCTCCATTCAAAACGACGGATTGGTTATTTCGACCCGTAGCACGGACTTTCCCCTCATAGCAATGGACACTCAATGAAGACTCGAATTGACTGACGTCAAATCGGGTACCGAGTACCTCCACCTTTCCGTTTTCAGTCATTACACCTAGCGGACCGCCCGGCTCGATATCGAAATAAGCCTTGCCCGACAAGGACACCAAACGCTCCTGATCTGTCCAGCGCTCGCCCTCCCATCGGATGCTAGAGCCGGGACCCAAGGTCACCGTAGACTGCCCGTCGGGCAAATCGATCGTCAAGACCTCTCCCAAATCAGCCGCATAGCTGTTTTCGCCAGGAGCCATAAAGAAATATCCCAAACCAATAAAAAGAAGCAATGAAGCGGCGATCGACACCACTTGCCATGTATTGAGCGATCGAACTTTGGCTTCCTTCTTCTGAGAAAACACGACTGAGGGGTCGAATATCTGCTCATCCAGATCAGGCCGCCAGTGATCTACTTCGTTGAGTATTTGAGCATAGTGCGAAAATTGCTCTTCCCCGAGCTGTTCTTTTGCTTCGCTATTGGATAGCTCTCCGCTGAGCCATCGGGAGAGTATCTCTTGTTCGTTTTCTGAGTGGTCTGACATTTTTTTGTACGTTGTATCTCTAAAACGGTGGGAGCTAAAAAAACCCTACTATACTTTATAGTTCTTCAGTTCATCCATTCGATCTTTCAAAGTCTTGATCACTGTGGACAGGTGTTTTTCTACCGTTTTAATAGATATATCAAGCGACTCAGCGATTTCCTTGTTTTTCATTTTGTCGATACGGCTGAGTAAGAATACCGTCCGTTGTTTTTCAGGCAGTTCGGAAATGATTTCCTCCAGCCTTTCCTTAAAGTCCTCGGCGCGATACAGGTATTCCGGGTTGGTTTCTATTTGTGCTTCCTCCAGGGTTTCCCTTTTTTGGAATTTCAACACCACTTTTTGATGGTCTACCTCATCGAGAAATTGCCGATTGGCTATGGTGAATAGGTAGCTTTTGGCCTTGTCGAAGGTGACCTTGCTGCAGTTATTCCACAGTTTGATAAAGGCCTCCTGCACACAATCCCGGGCTTTTTCCAGACTGCCAAATTTGTAAAACAGGAAATTTCGTAAGGGTACGGCCTGCTCGGTATGAACCGCCAGAAACGTCTTTTCCTCACATATGCCGGTGGATTCCATAGACTGGGTATTCTGTAAAATTCAAATATAAATAACCCGGTGTGTTTTTGACACATATCGAGCGGCGACATCCTCCATCAAAAAAAATAAAAAAAGAGGGGTAGGGTTTTATCGGGCCTGTCGGTTTTATCCATGTACGCCGAAGCAAAAAGGCATACGCTAATAAAACAGGCAAAATGGAAAGTACAGCTAGAAAGAAAGTATCAATCAAAACCTACGCTATGGGATCCACGAAAAAAATAACCAAAAGAGACGATCAGGCATTGTCGCGACGAAAACTCAATTTGGTGGCTAAAAATTCTGAACGCGATCGCCAACTGGAAACATTCAAAAACCTCGAAAGAGACAGAGTGCTGAGCGCGGTGACTCACGACCTGAGGGCGCCACTCTCAAATATCGAAGGCCTGATTGACATCATTCAGGACTCTCCCAACCTCAGCCAGGAAGATCAAAAATACCTCTTCCTTATGCGTGATTGCGTTACTCGTATGTCAGGCATGGTCGGCGGCATACTGGATGCGAGCTCAAGCCCTCTGAGACGTGCAACCGTAAGCCTAAGGGCTGAAGACATATCCAGGATAGCGACACATATCTTTGAATGCTTTAAGCCCGCTGCTGCTAAGAAAAATATCGGACTCAACCTTGAGCTTGATGAAGGAGCGCACCTTGCAATCGCTGATCAAAACCACCTGATTCAATCGCTCGAAAACCTGGTGTGCAATGCCTTGAAATATTCAGAATCAGACAAGGACATTTTCTTAAGGGTACGCAGCGCAGGCAATAAAGTCATCATAGAGGTAGAAGATCAGGGCCCGGGCATTAGTGAAGCGGATCAGCAAAAAATGTTTGCACCATTTAGAAAACTATCTGCAAGACCCACGGCTTGCGAGTCGTCCCTTGGTCTGGGCCTGTCCCTGGTCAAAGACTATGTAGCACAAATGAAGGGTGAAATATCCTGCGAAAGCAAGCTCGGAGAAGGGACAAAGTTTTCCATAGCCCTGGGAGCAAAATCAACCGATACTCAGAATTAAAACATTAACAATCAAATAGAAGTGAAGATGAGAATAGAGATGAAAGTTTTTACAAAAGGACTGCTCAGTGCAGCTTGGGCAATAATGCTCGTGGCATCAGGATGTAGCGACTCGGTAGATCCCGAAACCCCGGATACTCCGGAGGATGACAAGGTCGATATCAGCACGCTGGCATCCAAGTTTTACAACACCTCGGCGGTATCGGTATCGGTTGATGAAGAGTGGGTGACCATCACCTCCAAGGATCTGCCGGATCATGTGAGTATGTACTATCCGACAAACAACCCTCTTTACGAAGCATATGATGAGCCCGATAACCCGGACTTCTACAAAAACCCAGGTACGATCGGCGAACAAAACATCGTAATGAAGATACCGAGGTACCCTGCAGAGGCCTCCAACAAAACTGCTCCCGGTCTTGGCCCCATGGGCATAGCGATCAACAGCGTAGTTTTCTTCAACCAGCAGGCAGGCCCCGGCGATGACATCTTCGAGGAGGTCAATACTTTCGATCAGTACGAAGGACACCCTGCCATGGATCAGTACCACTATCATATTGAGCCTTATTGGTTGACAGACCTCAAAGGCAGCGAGGCCTTCCTAGGATTCCTCCGAGATGGGTTTCCTGTCTATGGGCCACAGGAAAACGGCAAGACCGTGTACAACAACGACCTGGACGAATACCATGGGCATGTAGGTGCTACTGCGGACTTCCCTGATGGGATCTACCATTATCATGTCACGGACGAGTATCCCTGGATCAATGGGGATGCCTTCTATGGCACCCCGGGTACAGTAACACAATAGACCCGGGAAGCCAGATCAGCATTTGAGATGAAAAACACAGTGATAATATTGACACTAGCAGTCCTGATGGGAAATGCTCCTGTCTTGCCCAAGGCAGCAGGGGATAATCCTCTATCAAGCAGGATAGTAAACGAAGAGCACATAAAGTGGACAGTTGAATACGGTGGGGTGCTGGTGGTAGACAGCATCCCATTTTCTGGCTGCCTGGTCAAATACTATGCAGATGGGAAAATTGCGACAAGCAAACACTACGTCGATGGCCTGCTGGAGGGAAATTGGATCACCTATTATCCTGATGGCTTAGTCAAATCCAGTAGGATGTACCTCCGGGGAGAAAAACACGGCCTCCACGAGGGTTTCTATGAAAACGGCCAGATAAAATTCTCCTACCATTTCGTAAACGGCTTGAGCGAGGGAACCCACCTAAGCTGGTATCCTAACGGGCAATTGTCCAGAGAACAGAATTATGAAAACGGCTATGAGCGAGGGGCGCAGAAAGTATGGCGTAGCGATGGAAAGATGAAATCCAACTATGTGGTAAGGGAAAACGGCCGACGATATGGCATGATAGGCGTAAAGCGCTGTGCCAAAATCGACTCAGAGTCCGGCGACATAGATCCCTATAAAGGTTCAATGCAATGAAAACACAAGGCTTAATACTTTTTGCGATGGTCAGCCTATTAATGGCGGGCTGCACGTCTGGCGGCGGTGATCGACTGAATCCTGAGATCGAACTTCCGTATTACAACGAAGCAACGTTCACCCCTCTATGGCTCGATACGCACCATGAAAAATACGACAGCATCCACACCATCGCGGATTTCCGATTGGTGGATCAAAATGGGGATACGGTATCGAATCAGACGTTGGACGGTAAAATCTACATCGCCAACTTTTTCTTCACGATTTGTCCGAGCGTCTGCCCAAAGATGATGGGGAACATGACCCGGGTACATGAGGAGTTTCTGGTCGATGATCGGGTGAAAATCGTATCACATACCGTCATGCCATGGGTAGACTCGGTAGAGAGGCTCAGTGAGTACGCAAGGCTCAATGAGATCAACAATGATCAGTGGCATCTGCTCACAGGCGACCAGTCCGAGATATACGACCTGGCTCGTACTTCCTACTTTGCCGACGAGGGATTTGGTAAAAGCGTCACCTCCAGTGAGGATTTTCTACACACGGAAAACATCATCCTGATAGATCACAAAAGACGAATAAGAGGAATCTATAACGGCACTATTGCGCTCGACATGAAGCGCATCATCGACGACATCAATACCCTACTAAAGGAGGTATAAGATTTATCACAGTGGTTTTGGGGAGGCTGGGGAGCCTCCCTTTTTTTTGTTGTATCGACCGAAAGAACCCATTCTCAACTTATCATCCTATTAAATAACCTATTGGAATAATCACGGGATCGTTGCATTTGGGATTTGACTATATTTAGTCACCCAAAAATGATAAAGAATTGACACAGGATTTCGATTTTGACAATACCGAAATTGCGTTTGCCGACAAGTCCGATGGAGACCTCAGGCGAATGCTTTTTTTGTTTCAGTCCATGAACAACCCCTGGATATCCAGGATAGGGATATTTTTCACAAGGTTGTTGCTGGCCATCCGGTTCCCCATCACATGGGCTATCAGGCGCACAATATTCCGGCAGTTTTGCGGGGGAGAATCCCTGGAAGGTTCGCTCACAACGGTAGACCAGCTCGCCGCGTCTCACATCAAGACCATATTGGACTACTCAGCGGAGGGCGAACGCTCTGAAGAGGCCTTTGATGCCAATAAGGAAGAAATACTGCGATCGCTAGACAATGCCTACGGCAACCCCAACATCCCCACGGGGGTGATGAAGCTGACCGGCTTTTGCTCCTTTGGTCTATTGGCGAAAAAGCAGGCAGGACGACCTTTTCGTGCGGATCAGGCGGAGCGATATCAAAGATTTGAAAAACGGGTGGAGGAAGTCTGCCGGCGGGCAGTGGAGTACGACATGTTTCTGTACATCGATGCAGAGGAGACCTGGATCCAGGATTCCATCGATGAGCTCGTCAACCGCATGATGGCCCAATTCAACAAAGAGAAGGTCTACGTCTTCACCACCTTTCAGATGTATAGAAAAGACTCGCTGGACAACCTTATAGCCCTTCACGATCGTGGAAAAAAGGAAGGGTTTAAAATAGGTGCTAAGCTCGTACGCGGTGCCTATATGGAAAAAGAGCGCGACCGGGCCGAAGAACACGACTACCCCGACCCAATCCAGCCGGACAAAGCCCATACGGACAGAGACTATGACGAGGCGGTAAAATACTGCCTGGAAAACATCGAGGATATTGCCCTCTGCGCCGGCACCCACAACGAGCTCTCTTCATTGAAGGTGACTGAATTCATGGAAGAATACGGCATAAAAAAGGATGACCCAAGGGTGTACCTGTCGCAGCTCTTCGGCATGAGCGACAACATCTCCTACAATTTGGCGAAAGCCGGATACAACGTCGCCAAGTACGTACCCTATGGTCAGGTGCGCAAGGTCCTGCCCTATATGATGCGTAGGGCCGAGGAAAATACGGCCATCGCCGGGCAGAGCAGCCGTGAGCTTACGATGGTAAAAAAGGAGATCGCCCGTCGTAGAAGCGCCAGAAATTGACTAACTTCCCGATTTTAGAAAAATCCACCCACTTGTTGTGCTGTGACGCCATGTTTTACCTCTGCATGGATAAGGGCAACAATCAAAGTCTAATTAATAGAAATTAAGAATTTATGTCAGAAAAAAGACGAGAGGCAACATTGATCGAGGCGTTGATCCCTATTGTTTTTCTCATTGTGTTTTTGGCTATAAATGTTACAATATTTAAGGACTCGGCCCTGGATGGCTCAAATCAGATAATACTGATTCTCTCAGGGGCTGTAGCTGCACTGGTAGCCACGAGGCTCGGCATCCGATGGAACGAAATTCTAAAAGGCATAACGCACAGCATCAATGCGGCCATGCCGTCGATCCTGATCTTGCTCATGATCGGTGCAGTGGCAGGCAGCTGGCTCATCAGTGGTGTGGTGCCTGCAATGATCTATTATGGCTTGCTGATCCTCAACCCCACCATTTTCTTGTTCGCCGCTTGCGTGGTATGTGCCATCGTATCCCTGGCGACCGGTAGCTCCTGGACCACCGCGGCTACTGTTGGTATTGCGCTATTGGGTATTGGGCAGGCACTGGGAATACACGAGGGCATGGTGCTCGGTGCCATTATCAGCGGGGCATATTTCGGAGATAAAATGTCGCCACTGTCTGACACGACCAATCTGGCCCCGGCTGTGGCAGGCACGGATCTGTTTACCCACATTCGTTACATGACGATTACTACATTTCCATCCATGGGCATCACTTTGCTCGCCTTCCTGCTCTTGGGGTTCATGGTAGATCCTGCCGGTACGGTAAATAATACTGAGGTGCTTGCAGCCATTACTTCAAAGTTTGAGATCAACCTTTTTCTTCTCGTGGTACCTGCGGTGGTGGTCTTTATGATCGTGAAAAAGGTTCCGGCTCTCCCCGCCTTGCTGGTAGGTTCGCTCCTGGCCATCGTATTCGCGCTGATCTTCCAACCCGGCATAGTCAAGGAAGTGGCACAGCTTGATGGTAGTGACGTGATGGCACTATATGTGGGGTCCATGAAAGCATTATATGGAGAAGTGAATGTATCCACATCCAATGAAATGGTCAATGAATTGCTATCCTCAGGCGGAATGTATGGTATGCTTAATACGGTATGGCTCATTTTGTCTGCCATGGTGTTTGGCGGAGTGATGGAAGGGGCAGGCTTTCTGAAAAAAATCGTGGACGTACTGATGAAAAAAGTCGAGACCACCGGATCGCTCATCGCCACCACCTGCCTGACCTGCATCGGTTTCAATGTCGCCGCCTCTGACCAATACCTGGCCATCGTCGTGCCGGGCAGAATGTTTGCTCCGGCCTTTAAGGAAAAGAACCTCGCCCCTCAAAACTTGAGCCGTACATTAGAGGATAGCGGCACAGTCACTTCTGTGCTAGTGCCTTGGAATACCTGCGGGGCGTTCCATGCAGGACTGTTTGGCGTGGGAGTGGGCACCTTTGCCCCCTATTGTTTTTTCAACATCCTCAGTCCATTGATGACCATCACATTTGGATATTTAAACATAAAAATCAAATATTTGACAGACAGGAAAAAGGAAGATTGATGCAAGTGAAGAAGATAAGTAAAAATGAGGTGAACGCACTTCCGTTGTTGCGGTTTGAAGGAGAGTGTGTCTACATTCGGGACAAAAGCGAAGTGGCCGAAGCAGTCGAGTATTTAAAGAAATTTTCCCTGCTGGGTTTTGATACCGAAACCAAACCTGCGTTCAAAAAAGGCCAGGTCTTTCCTGTCGCCATACTCCAACTTTCCACCCCTGACAAGGCCTTCCTGTTTCGACTACTGGACATCGGGTTGCCCGACGAAATCATTGAATTATTCGAAGACCCCAAAATCACCATCTCCGGTATCGGCATCCACGACGACATCAAAGACCTGCAAAAACTGCGGGATTTTAACCCAAGCCGGTTCGTTGATCTCAATGTAAAGGCCAAAGAACTGGAGTTTGAAAGCATCGGTGCCCGTAATCTTTCTGCCATGTTTTTGGGAGGTCGAATCTCCAAAAGCCAGCAGGTATCCAACTGGGAAAATGAAGAGCTCACCGAAGCGCAAATTTCATACGCTGCCACAGATGCATGGATTTGCCTGGGCGTATATGAGGGACTCATGGCGCTAGAGGTAGATAGCTAAGCGATATTTCTAAGCGCTTGTTTCTGTAATTCTCCTATATCCACTACCTTGACAGGGTATTAGCCCGACCAAAATCTAATACCTAAAATGAGACACCTATTCCTGACATACAAGACCTACAGATTGTTCATTGTCCTGTCTATGTTGCCGCTTGGCACATGGGCACAAGATGATCCGGCCGAGGAAGAATCTCAACCCCTGAGCATTTCGCAGATTGTAGAGGACATCGAGACCACCACGAATCACGTGCGCTCCATAGAGGAGGAAATGATGGCCGATCAATCCCTGCAGACTTTTTACGAAGGCCTTCCGGCAATCCTGGATTCCCTCTCCAGAGACCTGAGTTCTATGGATAGTACTTTTTTTGAAACCATGTCTTTTCAAATGGTAGAAAACACTCGACCAGAGCTCAAGGACTATGAGGAAACTGTCGTAGGGTACAAAAAAAGGGTTTCTGAAAGACTAGACCTTATTCAAAAGAACATATTGGCTTTAGAAAAAGAATCAAACAAATGGCTGGACATGGAATTGACCTACCGGGAGGATGTCACAGTCAATGCTTTGCTCAAAGAGCGACTAATGCCACTGCTCAAAAGAATCAATGTTGCATTGGAGAGATACAAAACAAAGCAAAAGAATGAATTGACGTATTTCAGCAAGCTAACGGTGGTAGAAAACCTTGTAAATAGCCGCAACGATATGCTGGAGGATCGAGAGCGAATCATTCGGGAAGTGATCATCAAGGAAAGCTTGCCCATGTGGAAGCTCGGCGATATAGAAAAAGACAGTGTCCATTTTGTGAACAGTATAGAGAAGCGGGTGATTGAAAGGAGGATCGTCGTTAAGCGATACTTTAGTTACCATCAGGAATCGACCATTGTGCATTTGGTCGTCATAGTGGCCCTGGCACTCTTTTTTATAGGCACCAGAAAACGTGCCGAGGAGATATTCATCCATCGGGGGCATAAAGACCTCACCGTCTTTTTTCACAAAGCCCTGGCCTCCGCCTATATGTTTTCCTTCCTCCTGGTTGACTCGCTCTACCAGGACTTCCCTCAGATTGTATTAGAAATAGTACTGATCAGCCTGATCCCACCAGTGGCTTATTTGTTACACTCTGTAGTCAACAAATGGCAGAAGCGAACGGTATTCGCATATTTTGGCTTATTCCTGATTCATGTCGGGCTAGAAGTATTACCCCTTACCTCGTTCGGCGGACGCTTGAGTTTTATGGGCTTCCAAATTCTGCTGATCGCAAGCATTACCCTATACCTTGTCCACATCAAAGATATCCGACATGACAGCCTGCTCACCCGGGTGATCAAGCTCTTTGCAAGAATATTTTGGATTACGCTCCTGATCAGTATCCTTCTCAATTTCGTCGGTTCTTACCAACTGTCCCGACTCATGGTGTCGGGGGTAATCTATAGTGTAGGAATCGGGATCGTGTTGATCCTTTGGTACAATATCGTAAAGGCAATGATCATACTGATCTTAGAGTTGCCTGTCATCTCGGAGATGAATTATGTCCAGCGAAATCATGACAAGCTGCAAAAGCACCTCTTTGGTTTCAATGGGATAGCATTGTTCCTCTTGTACTTGTCTGGTGCCTCATCTCAGTTTGAGATCAGAGATGTGCTAATCGATGGCTGGAATGGACTGGTAGCCACCAAGCATTCCTTCGGCAATGTTGAGGTAAGCATTCAGGACTTTGTCAACTTCTTCCTGGTTCTGGTAATCACAGTGTTTTTGGCTCGCTTCCTCAAGTACCTGTTCGGTCATGAAATTTTGACTAAGGTCAAACTCAAAAGAGGTATGCCCAATGCTGTATCCATGACGATTTATTACTGTGTTTTGGTTTTTGGATTTTTCCTGGCGGCCTCCAGCACGGGCATCGAATGGTCCAAGATCAACCTTGCCCTGGGTGCCATTGGGGTGGGTATCGGTTTTGGTTTGCAGAATGTGATTTTCAACTTCATAGCAGGCTTAATCCTGATATATGAAAGACCCATACAAGTGGGAGACACTGTAGAGTTCGGCACCCTTATGGGAACGGTCACAGAGATTGGGATTCGATCTAGCAAAGTACTCACATACGAGGGTGCAGAAGTCATCGTACCCAACGGAAACCTGATCTCCAAGGAGGTGATCAACTGGACCTATACGGATCAACTTAAGAGGCGGGAGCTAGTGATCAAGACGACCTATTCGGCTATTCCGTCTCAGGTGATTCTTGAGATCAAGCTGGCACTCAAGCACACAGAAAATGTACTCGATGAGCCCAATCCTTTGGTACTATTTACAGGCTATGGAGACGGCACCCTGGACTTTAGAGTGCTATTTTGGACCCATGTGGATGTGGGCCTCAGCACCTCCAGCAATGCCGCAATCAACATCTACGACATGCTCAAAGAAAAAGGCTATGAGATGCCGATACAGAAGCGAGCGATCATCGTGGAGGATGATGTCGAGCAATTGAATATCAAAAAGAAGAAGCCTAATTCGTAATTCTGAATGAGTTCTCAAAAAGGCTTCCTTCAAAACCTTGCACAGAAATGCAAGGAGCAATTCGACGAGCAGTGCGACCAACTCACCGTCATTTTCCCCAACAAACGCTCAGGGTTATACTTCGCCAAACACCTTTCTGAATTGTACGAAAAGCCCATTTGGTCGCCCCGAATCTATTCCTTTGAGGAATATGTGACAGGCAAGCAGGACAAGCTACTTGCCGATGATTTCCAATTGCTGATCCTGCTCTATCAAGCCTACTGTGAGATTGAGAAAAAGGCAGAAACCTTTGATGCCTTTATGCCCTGGGGGGAAATGATCCTTTCGGATTTCAATGACATTGACAACTACCTGGTCGACCCTGAGCATATCTTTCATGTGGTGAAATCCCAAAAGGAACTCGACGAGTCCTTTCACTTCCTGTCAGAGCGGGATCAGAAGATCATCCATCGGTTTTGGAAAGGCTTCATCCCCACCCCCACCAAAAAGCAAGATGAGTTTGTAAAGACCTGGGCTATCCTGAGCGAATTGTATAACCGTTTCAACGAGCTGCTAGAATCAAAGAACCTGACCTACAAAGGACAGATGATGCGGGCCTATGCTGAAGGTCAGGAAGAAGAATCCTCACTGACCTGGTTTGCAGGATTCAACGCATTGACCAAGGCCGAAGAAACCCTCATCAAACGAACCCTCGAAGGAACGGAATCAGACATTTTCTGGGAAGTGGATGAGTATTATTTCTCCAACGAAACGCAGGAATCGGGCGCGTTCTTTAGAGAATATGCGGAAGACAGGGTGCTGGGCCCGTCTGTAAAAAAGGATTTGGTCAACCGAATTCAAGATCCTGAAAAAAGCATCCAAGTAGTCGGCGCTCCCCTGATCAACGGCCAGGTGTTGGCCGCTACACAGATCATTGACACTGTCGATTGGCAAGCGGATAACACTCTCATCGTCCTCACCGATGAGTCCATGCTCGATTCGCTCCTGAGATTTCTGCCCAGGGAGGCCCAGGAGTACAACATCACCATGGGGGTGCCGATTGGGCAATCGAGGGTATACCAGTTGGGCGAACTGCTGGTGAGAATGGGCGCAAAGCTCAGTCAATCTTCGAGGAAATCACTCTACTATACTGAAATCGAAAGACTGTACGACTATGGTGATCTGCTTGGCCAATCTCAGGAAGATCAAAATGCATTTTCCAAAGCGGCCCTGGACGAAAACAAGCTTAACTATTCGGTAGAAGAGCTTTCGAAATTGTTCCCTGTACTAGAGGCCATGCTTGGGACGAAACAATCCATTGAGAAATTTTTGACATCACTCATGGAACTGGCCGAATCGATCTACCATCAGGAAATATCCGACTGGGATCGGGCAGTGGCTGCGGCACTACACCAGCGAATCAAGCATTTGCACCAATCCATCGTGTCCCACTCCGTCGCATTGGATATGCTTTCGTTTGCCCGGCTTTTTCAGCGGATGGGCAACCAGGTGAAAATCCCCACCGAAGGGGACATACATGAAGGCACCCAGATCATGGGCGTACTGGAGACCCGAAACTTGTCCTTTGACCATGTGGTAGTCGTAGGGATGAACGAAGGCAAATGGCCGTCCAATTCTTCGTCCTCATCCTTCATCCCCTACAACATCCGAAAGGCTTTCGACCTGCCGGTGATCGACCATCAGGATGCCATGCAGTCCTATCTTTTTTATCGCCTGGTGCAAAATGCAAAAGACCTCTCGATTATCTACAACAACGTCACCGAGTACAACCACAACGGAGAGCTGAGCCGCTACGTGCAGCAGCTAAAGTATGAGTCCGGCCTCAAAGTGCAGGAGAAAGTCGCCACTACGGACATGACCATGGATACCGATCGCCCCATCATGATCCAAAAGTCCGGTGATGTGTTGGAGCGACTCAATAGATACCTGGCAGACAGCGATACGCCTGGCAAGGCACTGAGCCCGTCTGCAATCAATTCTTACCTGGAGTGCAGGCTTAGGTTTTACTTCCGGTATGTCGATGACCTGTACGAACCGGACGAGCTGATAGAAGACATGGATCCCGGAACTATGGGCAATATCCTGCATCAATCCATGGAGCATCTCTACGAACAGAAAGAGGCCTGGGATGAGGCATCGGTCCTTGGACTGAGGGATCAAATCGAAGAAGCCGTAACCAAGGCGTTCGAAATCCAGAAAATCGCTCAAAGCAAGGAAGCCCTCACCGGTCGGCACCTGATTGCTTTTGACGTGGTGAAGAAATACATCGAAGCGATCCTGGCGTTTGATCAGAAGAATACGCCTTTTGAGATCCTTGGCCTGGAGGAAAATCTAAAAATGGACTTTCCTATAGACGTGGCGGGATCGCCGAAGAAGGTACGACTCAAAGGCATCATCGACCGAATCGACAGGCTGGGTGAAGTGGTGAGGATCATGGACTATAAGTCGGGCCGTGATGATCGCAGCTTCAAACCCGAGGAGCTCATGGATCGGGAGGCCGACAAGAGAAACAAAGCCGCCTTTCAGCTACTCTACTACAGCATGTTGTATCAGGAAAACAACCCTGACAATTCCTTACCGATCCGGCCGGGGCTGTTCAACAGCAAAGACCTCTTCGACCCCAATTTTGACAGCCTGATCAGTGCCTCTGACGGCAGAAAGAAAACACCTGTGCTGGACTACCGGGATCATGAGGAAGCCTTTACCACGGGCCTGACGGAACTGCTCACTGAGATTTTCAATCCCACGGCGGACTTCACCCAAACCGACGATGAAAAGAAATGCACCTACTGCCCCTATCAGAATATTTGTATGAGGGTGTGAGCAATACGTAACAAGTTGATAGTGATCTAGCCGCAATTTTACGCGTAACTAGACGTATAAAAACATGGGGTGTGTTATATTCGGTTGTTGGAGCCAATAACTGAAAACTGGAAACATGAATTTTAGGGCATCATTTTGCGATCCATTTAAACCAGAAATCATTGAACTTGGTGAGATCGAACAAAATAAGATTATGGAGAATTTCGAGAAGATTCCGTGGAGCGATCTTCTAGAAAAGATGAAAACGGCTAACGAAAATGAGATTCACTACTCACCATCTCTTGAAGTCGAGAACAAAACAAACAAGAACGGACTTTCTGTTTCTGCCGTAGATGGAACTGAATGGTACATTTTCTTTAAAAGACCTAAAATGGTGAAGAAATGGTTCGGATTGGTCGAGAAGATGGACGACAACTACTTAACGGACATGACTGGGCAATCAATTGATGATGTAAGAAACTGCCTGAACGCTCTAATCAATAACGACTTGGATTATCTCGAAAAACATTTAGGATAAACTGTAAAGTAAACTTCTTGATGAAGACTCTAACTTTCTGGAAGTATTTCAAACTAAATAAGCGAACAACACTTTCCTGTCTGAAAATTAGCTCGATACTATTTGCCGGAATAGCAACTGCAATCTCTATTGCCGTCAAATATTCAAACGGAGCAAATGAAGATCCATTGATGATATTTATCGCATGTGAACTCTTTGGGTATGGATTTGCAACATTCACTTTTGTAATTGCTATTGTAGAAGGCTATTCAAAAGCAAAGATCGTTCTAGGGCAATTCAACAAAATTCCTGAGCGCATAAGACAGGACTATTCTATAGAACTTATTCAACGGCCTTTGAACCCAAAATACTGGTTCATGCAATTTCAGATAGTTCAACAGCGGAACGGAGAGTATTACGAACTTGACGAGCGAACAAGACGTGAAATACTGGATAACTGGCTATAACAGACCCCTAATAGCGCTGAAGTTACTTCCGTGTAATTAAGGCATTGTATTTAGAAAGCGGATTGTATTATATTCGGTTGTTAGGATTTTTTACTAGGCTCCTGATGAACAAACTAATTCACATTTTCGCTTTAACTCTGCTTGGCTGTGTCGGATCAAGAACTCCAAGTGAATTACGAACCGGAGTATTGGCAGTTGAATTCTGTGAATTACCAGCACATGTTGGTGAACTGGTCTATATCGAATGTACCTACAGCGGAGTTGAGGAATATTGGTCAATACAGGGTAACAAGAAATGCAGGCCCAAACTTGAAACTGAACTTGAGTTCTCAGGTGTAAACCACCTGGTACCTGAACAATATGTTGAGCAATTTGAAGAGGCTCATAACAACTACCGGAACACCTACCTGGAACTCAAATTGATAGGTTGCTATGCTAACTACGAACCAGGCTATGGTCATTTAGGCAGTAACAATGGGAAATTTACGGTTAAAGAAGTAGTCGAACTCAAGGTTGTGAAGAATTAGGATTATGCGTTCCTTTAGAATACTATTTTAATGTCCCTCTGGCACGGAAGTAACCTCCTAGGGATTGTCGTGATTCTATTCTCAACCCTCCGGCAAGGCCTCAAACTCCTGCCTTTTTCCTTCAAACCACTTCTGCATGGCGTCGGGTGATTTCATCAGAGCTTGCATCTTGCCCATGGCTTTGAGGTGGGCGGCATCGTTTTGCTGAAACATCTCCATCCCGTGCTGTTTGCTCATTTCGGCGATCTCTTCGAAGGTCTCGGCACTGAACTTCTTGTCGCAAGCTCCGCCCAGTTGATTGCATGTCATTGTTTTCATGGTGTATTATTGGTTTAAAGTTTTTAATAATTCCTCCAGACGGGTAAACACTGAGCCCCAGCCATTGAGAATGCCCATTTTCTCCTGCTGGATTTTGTACTCTTCTGTGCCATGCACCACGTGGAAGGTAAAATGCGTTTGCGCCCCATCTTCTTCAAACAGCGCATGAATTTCTACCCCTTCCGTCATGGGTTTAAAATCAGCCTTTGAGATGATCCTTTCAAATTCGACAATCTCTATATAGGTCCCCTCTGCGATAAATTCCTGGCCATTGGGCATAGGCATGATGAATTTCCATTTGCCTCCTTCGGTAAATTCGTGTTCCACGATTTTGGTGGTTATTCCTTTGGGGCTCCACCAGTTCGCAATGTGCTCTGGCTGTGTCCATGCGGTCCACACTAGTTTCAGGGGCGCGTCGAAAGTTTTTTCTATAGTGACGGTTCTATTGTTCATTATTGTCAGTTTGCGATTTGAGTTTCATTATATATTCCTCGAACGAATCAATTTTCTCTTCCCAGAGCTTTTTGTACTGATCCAACCACATAAATGCAGGAACCAGACTTTTCGGTTTGATCATGCACAACCGTTCCCGTCCTTTCTGCTCAATCTCTACCATGCCGCACTCCTCCAAAATTTTAATATGCTTGGAAATAGCTGGTCTGCTCACCTCAAACTGCTCAGCGACAGAATTAATCGTATGCGGTTCCTCCGCCAAAAGACTAATAATGTCTCGTCTCACCGGATCTGCTATGGCTTGAAAAACGTCTCTTCTCATTTAAGTAATCATTCGGTTACAATTATAAATGTAACTATTTGGTTACACAAATGATTTTTAAAAAAATTAGAACGGTGCTGAATCAGTGAACGTAAGTTTCTCACCTGTTACGGGATGAATAAACTCAATTTCCTCTGCATGGAGATACAATCGATCAGCCGTTTGTCCATAGAGATTGTCCCCGATGATCGGAGCGTTGAGCCCCGAATGGTGTGCGGCATGGACTCGTAGCTGATGCGTACGCCCTGTGATGGGATAGAAGTTGACACGGGTTCTTGAGCCCCTTCGCTCTATCACTTCCCATCGTGTACGGGCGGGCTTTCCATGTTCGTAGCATACCAGCTGCCTGGGCCTATCCTCCAGGTCTACCCTCAGCGGCAGGTCGATTTCTCCCGAGTCCTCCGACAATACCCCATCTAAAAGTGCAACATATCGCTTTCTGGTGGTTTTGGATATAAACTGCTCCTGTAGAGCTTTATGAGCCTCTTTAGTCTTGGCAATCAGAATCAGACCGGAAGTCGCCCGATCCAGCCGATGAACAATGATGGGCCCTGTCGCTTCAGGGTATTTTTCTTCCATTCTGGCTAGAACGGAATCCTTGTTGGTTTTCCCCGGAACGGAAAGGAGGCCTTCGGGCTTAGAGATCACCAGCATCACTTCGTCCTCATACAGAGTGCTGATTTCCAGGTTTGTAGTAGGAGTTGACAGCAGAGGACTGGTTTCCACCTCCATACCTTCGAGCATGTGAGATAGGATCGGTTCGCATTTTCCTTTGCACGATGGGTAAAACTGCCCGTGCTTTCGGATTTCAGACTTGGGTGACTGTCCCCACCAAAACTCCGCCATAGCCATTGGTCTAAGGTCGTGTGCAAAGGCATACTGGAGCAATTTAGGCATGGCACACTCCCCTGCACCCGAGGGCGGTACCTCCTGCCCTATTTCCGAAAAGATGTCGAGCAGGTTTCTGGTTTCGCCTTTGATATTCAAAAACTCAAAGGCCTCAAAAATCTCATTCTGTAGTTGTTGTGACTTTTTCCTTCGCTTCTTTTTTAGTTGATCAAGTGGGGCTTGAAACTTTGAAAAATCGTTTTTTAGTTGCTTGATGTGAACGTCAAGCTTCCTTTTCAGATCTTTCATTTCGAAGTGATCCCGCTTGCTTTGGTTTTTAAGCTGGGTCTCCAGCTTTTCAAATTCCACGGCTCCCAGTTGAGCTTTGCCTTCTTTTCGTTGGGCATCCCTTGATTGCTTCGCCTTTTTATGCAGAGCCTTGATTTGCGCCAGTTTTAATTCAGCCTCTTGAATTTCCTTTTTTAGATGAGTTTTCGCCCGAACATACTCAGGGGATTGTTCGAATGTCTCTACTTCGCGATTAATACCTTCAATTTCCTTTTCTCCTTTTCGGAAGAAACCACCCACTTTGAGAATATCCACCACGGGAGGCACGAATCCTGGTGGCAGAACCTGATCAGCCAGCCGACCGGAGAAAGCAGACAAATAGCCAATTTCACCATCTTTATGTCTGACAACCAAAACGCCAAACATCTTCCCTACATTGACTCCCTCCACGAGATGGTCTATTCCAAAGTCGTGATTCCAGTCTTCCTGTTGGTTTAGATGATCCTGTAGCTCCTTGGCTGCCAGTAGGCACAGGGGATGAGGCTCATAAAAAAACGGATAAGTGAATTTCTCCGGCAAGGCAATTGACTCTGTTGAGCTTTGGAAACGGTTGAATAGCTTTTTGTCAAATGTGTCCGGCATAGGTGCGCAAAAGTAATTATCAACGGCTACCACTCACACGATAAACTCCTCTTGTCACAAAATGATCAGAAGTCTTGATGGTCTTATCAACTCGATATTGCACGGCTTCCACGCCGTCCCCATAGAAATGGTGATCAATCCGAAGGAAAAACAGGATGCTATTGAACGTAAAGCCAAAACCATTGCCCACTTCCTCAAATGAATTGTTGAAGATACTCCGCAGCTTGATGTAGTTGTAGCTATAGGGCGTCTCGTTGAAGTCCCCGCAGATCACGAAAGGATAGGGGCTGGATTGTGCATGGGCTACGATTTTGTCGATCTGATCTGATCGTTTTTCGGCCCCTTCTTTCAGATGCCTAATGGCATACTTGATTTTGTCATAGTACCGATCCAATTCCTTAAACTGATAGAGCTTGAGATACATCGACTCAAGGTGGACGTTGTACACGCGGAGTGTATCCTCATTTTTTATAACATCCATAAACTGTCCGGCATTGGTTGTTCCTGCATTATTCCAGACAAACCCTGAATCCAGAATTTGATGTTTGGTGAATATGGCCATACCCGGAAAATGATCTGCCGCCCCTACATCAGCAGAAAACACAAAGCCTTTGTATCCCTTATCTTGTATTTGCCCCGTCACATCCAGCACCCTCCATCTTGCATTGGTGCTATATTCCTGAAAGCATTTAATGTCTGAGTCATCCTTTGCCGCCCATTGTATCGTCTCCAAATCAAATTTATCATAGGTCTTATAGGCTCGAAACAACTTGGCATTAAAGCTCATAAGAGTGATATCCTCATCCTTCGAAGCTACAGGTTCATTGAAAGAATACGTGATCAACAGAAATGGCAAACCACCGATCATGACCAAACCCGGAAAGATCAGGAGTCTTTTTCTCACAAACATTAGCAAAACAAATAGAGCAGTAGATAAGATCAAAATCCCCGGAATGGCATAGCTCGCAAATACCGCCGGCCAAAACACGGTAGGCGGAATGAACACCCCCACCAAACAAAACAGGCTAAGAACGAGGTAGACCGTGAGGTACCAGTATTTTTTTAGCTTCTCAAAAAAAGTTCTGACAAATCTCAAATCTTCAGGCACATATATAGGTAAGACCAAAATTACGGTTTTAGCCGAATAATATATGGTTCATCCCGACCAGACACTGCTATTTTCAAATGCTAATTCTTTAGTTTTCGTCTCAAAACCCGATTCAAACAACCCATATACCGCAGACCCACTCCCTGTCATAGAAGCATAAACAGCACCTTGCTCGTATAGTTTGGTCTTGATCTGAGCGATTTCGGGAAACTGCTCAAAAACCGGAGCTTCAAAATCATTTACCAGCACCTCTCTCCATCGCTCCATCGGCGTTTTTATAATAGAGGCGACACTCAGGCCTGGTTCCCTTGGCGTGATTTGAGAAAAAGCCGTTCCGGTATGCACATGAAGATTGGGGTATACGACCACCACCTTTTTATTGGACAAATCGATCATCGCATCTTCCAGCACCTCGCCAATACCCGATACGAGCTTTGGGGTGTTTTGAATAAAAAACGGACAATCTGCTCCCAATTCTTGGGCATACCTCTCCAGGGTTTCAGTCGACAGATTGAGTTCAAAAAGTTCATTGAGAAGCTTCAAGGCAAAGGCCCCATCGGCCGATCCTCCACCCATGCCGGCACCCATCGGGATCACCTTGTGCAGGTGCATGCGCACCGCAGGGATGTCATGATTTTCTTTAAGCAGGTGATACGCCTTTACACAAAGGTTGGCTTGCTGGTCGCCGGGGATGTCAAGGCCAGAGCTTGTAAATTCGAAGGCATCGGCCGGAACCGCCTCCAAAGCGTCTTTCCAACCAATGGGCACGAAACAACTGGAAATATTGTGATAGCCGTCCGGTCTCTTCAAGACGATGTTTAATCCCAGGTTTATTTTGGCATTGGGGAAGACGACCATTTTCTGGTTTTGAGTGAACTGAAGTTATGTTGAAAATAGTTCGTCATTGCGAATTCCTGTCCCGATAGCCGTCAGGATCGGGACAGAATGAAGCAATCTCGTGCACTTAAAAGAGAACGAGATTACTTCGTCCCGCTCATGCAGGACTCGTAATGACGTTTCAAAGTCTTATTTCCTCATCTGCTCTACCACCGCTTCGGTAATACCCGAGGTAGAGAAGCCGCCATCATGCATCAGGTTTTGCATAGTGACCATCCTAGTCAAGTCAGAAAACAAAGTCACGCAGTAGTCAGCACAAGACTCTGCCGATGCATTACCCAGTGGAGACATCTTTTCTGCATAAGACATGAATACATCAAAACCGCCCACACCCGAGCCAGCAGTGGTCATAGTCGGCGACTGTGAGATGGTATTGACCCGTACTTTTTTGAGTCGACCGAATCGCTCACCATAGCTTCGTGCAATGGATTCAAGCATTGCCTTAGCCTGAGCCATGTCTGAGTAATCAGGGAACGTTCTTTGCGCTGCGATATACGAAAGTGCAAGGATCGAACCCCATTCGTTCATGGCATCTTGCTTTTCGGCCACAGCCATCACCTTGTGAAATGAGACCGCTGAGATGTCCATGGACTTGAGCATCCAATCGTAGTTGAGGTCACCATAGTCTTTTTTCTTACGCACATTGGGGCTCATGCCGATAGAGTGCAGTACAAAATCGAGCTTGCCACCCAGTACCTCCACAGATTTTTCAAACAATGCCTCCAGATCTTCTACCGAAGTGGCATCCGCGGGGATCACTTCTGATCCACATTCCTCAGCCAGTTGGTTGATTGCACCCATTCTCAAGGCTATCGGGGCATTCGTCAAAGTAAATGTTGCCCCTTGCTCATTACATTTTTGGGCTACTTTCCAGGCAATGGAGTTTTCGTCCAGTGCCCCAAATATGATCCCTCGCTTTCCTTTTAATAAGTCGTTAGCCATGTTTATCTATTTTGTATTTCTTGATTTCGTTTTATTCCGCCGGCAAATATATGACATTCGTCATTCTTTCATGATCAGCTCGCGGGCACTGTTTCGCGCCGTATCGGTCGGGGCATCCCCCCCGATCATTTTGGCAATCTCTTCCAACCGATCCTCTTCTCCGAGCTTTCGCATCAGACTCTCCGTTGTGGCACCGTTGGCATCCTTGTATACATAGTAGTGGGCATCACCTTTGGCAGCTACTTGAGGCAGATGACTGATCGAAATGATCTGATGGTTTTGGGCCATTTTTTTCATCATGACTGCTAGCTTGATCGCAATCTCTCCGGACACCCCGGTATCGATTTCGTCAAAAACGACAGTCGGCATAGCAGTTTTACTTGCCAGCAAATACTTCACACAAAACATCAACCGGGAAAATTCGCCACCAGACGCTACCTTGCTCACAGGCTCAGGTTTGATACCCTTGTTGGCACTAAACAAGATCTCTACCTCATCGATGCCCATTGTCCACGGTTCGACCCTCTTATAGGTCATTTCCACCCGGCCATCGGGCATGCCTACCTCAACCAAAAGTTCGTTGATCGCTCCGGAAAACTGATCGATATGCTTTCTCCTGTTTTCAGACAGCACCTCGGCCGATGCGATCATGACTTTTTCCTTTGCTTTCAGCTCTGTTTTGAGCCGTTCAATTTCCTCACTGAGATTGGTATCAGACAGTGTATCCTCTTCCAGTTTGGACTGAATTTCTAAAAGTGATGCAATATCATTGACCCTATGCTTTTGCTGAAGCCTGTTGATCAAATCCAGACGCTCCCTTACTTCCTCGACCCTTGCTGGATCCAATTCGACCTGCTCCTGCTCGCGTGCCAGATCAGCCACCACATCTTTGATTTCTTCAGCCGCCGAATCAAACCGTTCAGCCAGAGACTCCAGGTTTTTCGCGTAAGCACCTAGATTTCTCAAAACAGAGGAGGCCTCCTTGAGTCGATCGTTGATGGAAAAATCCGCTGCATCAAATTCACCTGTTATTTGTCCGAGTTGGTTGATGATTTCCTCTGCATGATCCAGCCGGTTGAGTTCGTCTTCGAGAAGTTCCTGCTCATCGGCCTTCAAATCAGCTTTTACTAATTCATCCAAAAGAAATCCACGATAGTCAGCGTCTTGCTTGACCTGCGCCAGTTTCTCAGTAAGGCTCTGCAGCTTTCTTTCAGTGTCCTGAAAATCTTTAAATGCAGTGACGTAGCCGGTCAGCAAAGCCCCAGAGCCGGAGTAATCATCGATGACCTTCATCTTGATTTGCTTGTCGCCCAGCTGGATGCTTTCGTTTTGTGAATGGATGTCAATGAGTCGCAGGCCGATTTGCTTTAGCACATCCAGGGTCACCGGCGTATCATTGATAAAAGCTCTGGACTTTCCGCTTGCCGCTATTTCCCGTCGAATGGAGGTTGAGTTTTCATAATCCAGATCGAGCTCCTCAAAAACTTCCTTGAGATTTAGGGCTGCCACATCAAACTCGCATTCCACGATGCACTTCTTTTCCTTGTCAAGCAAGACTTTTGTATCAGCCCGATTGCCTAGCAGCAACCCTACAGCCCCTAGCATAATGGACTTACCCGCACCTGTCTCACCTGTGATGATATTCAACCCCTTGTCCGGGTCGATATCCAGGTTTTTGATCAAGGCATAATTGCGAATAGAAAGCTTTGAGATCATTCAGATGAGGGTCGAATCAAAGAGCCCAAAAATAAAAAAATTCCCTCAACAAAATTTGAGTGAAACCGACTCTTTAATTTTTTAACATATCGCTGAACAGGTCGGCTTTGGAGGGATCCATATTTTTCAGGAGTTCGTAGGCTTCCTTTCGGATCGTCATGTCCCCTTCGGAGAATATCCTGACCAGTTCGTCGCTTTTGGCATCCAGGAAACCGATCACTATTACCGACCTGGGCCGTGCACTGTTTACAGCATCAATTTTTTTAATCGCCTCCAGAATGTTAGCCCTCCCCTCCTCCGGTTTCTCGGCCATGATGTCCAGGCCTTTGATATGATATTCGTACAGCGCTTCCCTTAAAGGCGCCATCACCTGATCCTGAGCTGTTTGCACCCTAAAGTACCGGTTGTTGCTGTTGTTGAACTGATCCCAACCGGCAAAACCGGACGTCTGTGCAGAGGTCACCACCTGCCATGCCTTATCGAAATAGGGCTCACCTCCCATATTACTAAATGTGTCATAGTCATACGCCAGCACCAGGTAAGCATAGAAGCCCAAAATGGACGTGATGTTACTTTGATACGAACTCTCGTTAAAATTCATAGGCATGGACTGGAAATACTCAAAGTCTATATCCCGGTCAGCACTGTTCAGCACCAAAGACTCATAATTAGTCCCATATACAGGACGTGCAGATATCACCTGCAGGGCCCCAGCAAAGCGATTGTTTTCCGGGGATTCGTTTAGGGTAATTTGAATTTCGCAGCGCACCTTCTCCTGATTTTCAAACCGATCCTCGGACCACTTACGATCGTTCAAAAAGGCCGTAAACTCCTTTTCCATCTCCTCGAAAATCCTACGCTCGGTCATCTCCACCTGCTGGGCATTGACCTTTACACGGCAGTTGAGCTCCTGGGCTGCTGCCGGCAAGGCTGCCGCGAAACAAATAATTAGAAGAAGTATGCTATTGACTGATCTTTTCATAAATGGCTTCTATGATGTCTTGGGCAACCTCCATTTTAGATTTCAAAGGATATTGCATGGACTTTCCATCGGCATGGAAGATAGTAATTTTATTGGTATCCACTGAGAAGCCGGCTCCCTTATCATTGAGGGAATTGAGCACGATCAGGTCAAAATTCTTTTTGGACATTTTGGCCCTTGCATGTTCCTCCTCATTTTCAGTCTCGAGGGCAAAACCTACATTAATTTGACCATTGACCTTTCGCTGCCCCATCTCAGCGGCTATATCTTTATTTTTTGTCAAGGTAAGAGACAGAGCGTCGTCCGACTTCTTGATTTTTTGATCGGCCATCACGGCAGGTTTATAGTCAGCCACTGCTGCAGCAAAAATGGCTAGATCTGCCTGGTCGTAGTTTTGAGACACTGCCTCATACATTTCATCCGCCGATCCCACATCGAGTCGTTGAATGTTTTGATCTGTAGAAGGCACATTCGGACCGGCGACCAGGGTAACACTCGCTCCTTCCCTCACCATCATAGCAGCCAATGCCACACCCATCCTACCCGATGAATGGTTGCCAATAAACCGAACGGGATCTAACTTCTCGTGCGTGGGCCCTGCGGTGATCAGGACTTTCCTTCCCTCAAAGCGTTTTTTTTTTTGAAATTGACCGGCTACTATCTCGAAGATTTCTTCAGGCTCTGCCATGCGACCCTGTCCTACAAGACCACTCGCCAATTCGCCAAAGCCTGCCTCCAGGATTGTGTTGCCATATTCGGTAAGCTTTGCAATGTTAGCCTGCGTGGATGGATGCTGGTACATGTCAAGATCCATGGCCGGGGCGATCATGACCGGGCATTTCGCCGATAGATATACCGCCGTGAGTAGATTGTCGCAAAGGCCATGAGCAAACTTTGCCAGCGTATTCGCGCTAGCAGGAGCAACCAGCATGAGATCGGCCCATAGGCCCAACTCCACGTGGTTTTCCCATTCGCCCTGATCTCCTTTAGTGAAATCGGTGGCAACGGGGTTCTTAGATAGTGTAGAAAGTGTGAGCGGGGTGATAAAATCACCGGCAGAACGGGTCATCACCACCTTGACCTCAGCGCCCGCCTTCACCAGCAGACGCACCAGGTGGGCTGTTTTATATGCGGCTATGCTGCCGCACACTCCTATCAGGACCCGCTTGCCCTCCATCAATGGATGATTTATACTGTAATACCGCCTTCTTCGCTTTCAGGCTTTCTGTAGAGCACTTTGTCTTCCAGAAATTCCTCAGTAGCTACTTTAGAAGGCTTAGGCATTCTTTCGTAAAACTTAGAAATCTCAATCTGCTCCCTGTTTTCGAAAATCTCTTCGAGATTGTCTACAGTAGAAGCAAACTCAGCCAGCTTGCTGTTCAGCTCTTCCTTCACATTAGAAGAGATCTGACGAGCTCTCTTTGAAATAATGTTAATTGTTTTGTACACATTTTCTGTGTCTTTTGACAGAGTGTTGATATCTCTTGTCTCAATAGATGCGTGACTTGCCATAATCTTGATTATAATCTTTTTAGTTGGCTAATTGACTGATCGTACCGCGCCTGAGCATCCTTCAAAAATTTGCTCTCAGGGTACTTGTCAACAAACCGTTCGTACAATTCTATCGTTTTTTCAAATCTTTCTTTTTGCCTGGAGCGAATACTGGCCTTGGCATAGCTAAACTCAGCATCGATCGCCAGGTACAGCACTTCTTCATTCAGCGCCGAATCCGGAAACTCATCTTCAAATGTTTCGAAGGCTACCCTTGCGGCTTCCCAACGCTCCAGCTTATAATAATGTTTTGCATTTTCAAAGTTTTTCTTCTCGAGCTTGCGTTGCAGCTCATCGATCATCGTAGTAGCCTTAGGAGAATAATCAGAGTACGGGTACTTATTCAAGAAAATCTGGAATGCATCGATCGCCTCAAAGGTACTGGTCTGATCCAGGCTAAACGTCGGGGATTGTAGATAGAGCGAATGCGCGTGCAGATACATCGCTTCGATTGCATATTCACTCCTCGAGTATACGGTATAGAAATCCTTGAAGTAGCTGGCACTCAAGATGTACTGGCCCTGATGATAATAAGAATATGCCCTGAGAAAAGTAGCCTTCTCACCATCGACCGTACCCTTGATGATGGGTAGCACCTGATCCAACAGCACGCTGGCCTTGTAGTACTCCTCCTCCTCATAGTACGCAACGGCTGCAGCATACTTTGCCTTCCAGTCAGTACTTTTTTGGATTTTTCTGAATTTGCTACAAGAGCTACCCAGCAAAACCACTAAAACCATCAAAATAAGCCCAAAAAACCTAGGATTTCGCATAAGGGTGCAAATATAGCTCTGAATGAATTAATTACAATGAATATTTCTAACACGGGTCGAAGACTTCCTTTCCGCTATTTCTTTTTGGAATGCTGTTTCACCGACCGGAGTTGCTTCTTGAGGCCGGCTTTTTCCGGATCGAGCTTAATGTTTTCATCCAATTCGTTTGCTGGTTCTTCTTTGACCTCTTGATCACCAGTCGGATCACCAACTTTATAGTAAGTAGCCACATCGCTCAGCTCGGGCCGCTCGCCCTCACGCCAGTTGAAGCCTGCCAAAAGTATCTGATCGTTGCGCAGTTCGTGGGGTGGAATGAATTGAGCCTCCGGTTTTTTATAAAAAGTAATGTTCTTTAACTGGCTTTCAGCAAAGCGCAGACGCATACTGCTACAAAAGATCTTGTTCATCCCCACAAAAAGGCTATCCCCTTCTAGTACAAAATAGTGGCTCTCTCCGTTGCCATCCACGTCCATCAGCTCTATATCACCGGCATCATCAAAAAAGCCCGTCATATTTCGCCCTTTGATCTGGTTGTACTGGCCCATAGTATCGACAGAGGTCAAAAAGGAATTTTTACGCAGATACTGCTTATAGATCACATTGTTTTTAAACTCGATACTGATCGTATCAGCCTCCATCTGACTGCTCATATTCCAAAGCACCGGGTCATTGTACATTCTGATCGTACTATCCGAAAGAAAATACGCTGAAGAATCACACTTGCCCTGCAGGTTGTTTTTAAAGATCAGAATGTTGTTGTACGCCAGAATCCGTTCTTTGTCCTTATCGGCGTTTTCTACAGACACCATCGTATCAGCAGACATAAAAAGGGTGTCCATCTGCAAAATCCGCTTCATCAGCGGATCACCATAGACCTTACTTATCCCCTCCTGTCTATCGTAGACTCCTTTTTCACCAAAAATGATTACATCATCTTTTTTGGAAGTCATGACGACATTGCCAGTGGCGGTATAGAAGCGTTTTTGATCATCAATAAAAATATGATCCCCTACCAGGACGTAATTCTTTGTTTCGATCGTTCCTTCCTTAAAAATTCTCTGGTCCACCGCCGTACGAAATGTACCTCCATTGGCATCTACGGTCACCCCATCTTTGTTTTCTATATAAGTCGGCCCTTTGGTGATGGCGATACGAGTAATTGTACTATACTCCATCTCATCGGTTTTGAGGTTATAATCTGGAGCCACCAGCACTACATCCTTATGAAAGTACGCCTTGCTGATCTTGGAATGATACGCACCGTAGCTACTGGTCAGGGTATTTTGCTCATCGACCAGCTTCCCGTCATTCTTAAACTCAGCAATCTCATCGTCCATGTGATAATCCAAAAAGTCGGTATAGAGCACCTTCTTTCCTCGACGGTACACCACATCCTCCCGGAGCAAGGCCATGCGTTCGTCTCCCTGGTAGATAAGCTTGCGTGCAGTGATGGTCACGGAATCGCCATCCTTGATACGCACCCGACCAAAGGCCTGCATCTCATTTTTGTCAGAATAAAAGTAGGCTGAGTCGCAGTACACTGTGGTCTGCTTTTGCTTGAAGACCACCCGATCGAGCAGCTTGGTATAACGTACCTTGCCCTCCCTGAGTTTGGTCATTTTCTCGGCCTTGTATCGGATTTTGCTACCTCTCTGCGCCTGCACCCCGGCAGGGGCCATTAGCAAGAGGAAGAGGACAACTACTGTGAAATATTGAAGGGCTCTCATGGATATGCGCAAAGCTAATTCGTATGAATAACGAAAAAAACCTAAGTTTGAATTAAAAACCGTGCCAGCATTGCTCCAACGACTTTCCGGGTACATTTCGAAGCGACAGCTTTTCTCTTCGGAGGATCAGCTGCTGGTAGCCTTAAGTGGCGGTGTGGACTCTATCTGCCTCGCACACATGTTACACAGCCTCGGCTTTTCCATTCACCTGGCCCACTGCAATTTTGGCCTTCGGGGTGAAGCATCGGATCAGGATGAGGAATTTTGCCGGGCTTTCGCCAAAAAATTGGCGGTACCGTTTCATTCCACTCGATTTGACACACTAGACTATGCCGACCAGCACAAGGTCTCCATCCAGATGGCGGCTCGTGATCTGCGCTACGACTGGTTCAGGGTGTTGATGAACGAGCAATCTCTAAGCAAACTCGTCACCGCACATCACGCTAACGATCAAACAGAAACGGTGCTGCTTAATCTCACAAAAGGCACAGGGGTCGCCGGCCTGAGAGGGATGCCCACAGCAAACAATGAGATAGTCAGGCCACTTCTGTGGGTAGAAAAAGAAGAGCTGTTGGCGTACGCCAAAGAAAACAAGCTGACCTGGAGAGAAGACCAGTCCAACAGTGAGAACAAATACCAAAGAAACCGGATGCGAAATGTGGTGATCCCGGAGCTGAAGAAAATAAACCCGGGCTTGGCTTCTACATTTTCAAACAACCTGGAGCGGTTTAGCTCTTTGGAAGCGCTTCTCAAGAGCCAGGCAGCTGAAATCAAAAGAAAGCACTGGAGAGAGCAAAAAGATGAGATAGAACTAACCATGGACTGGTTCGATCCTGAAACAGGCGGACTGGCTATATTGGAAGAACTGCTCAAGCCCTACTCATTTACCCTGGATCAGATCACGAAAATTGGGGAATCTCTTGAATACGGAAGTGGCAATGTCTTTCAGACCGAAGGCCATAAATTGACGGTAGACCGAAACCGTTTGTTCATCGCCGCTGCCAGTCATACCATTCTGGGCAGCACCTCTATCATGGAGGATTGCCACGCTGCGACTTTAGGAGATTGGCAGTTCAGCTTTGATACAACAGAGCAAAAAGAAATAACCACTGATAAGAGTAAAGCGAGCTTAGATTTTGATCGGCTCGAGTTTCCCCTCACAGCCAGACCATGGCAGGAAGGCGATCGATTCGTCCCGCTGGGAATGAAGGGTCAAAAAAAGGTAAGTGATTTTATGATTGATGAGAAAATTCCCGTAAACTTGAAAGAGCGGGTGATCGTGTTTGAGTCAGGTCAGGAGATCGTCTGGATAGCCGGACATCGGATCAGCGACCGCTACAAAATCACCCCAAAAACCAAACGGGTCTTCATGATAACTATGACTGAGAATGCTTAACCTATTCAAAAAGAAATACAGCAAATCAGAACTAGAGCTACTCGATTTTCTGGCGCCTGTAGCGCAGTTTGAGGGATTGAGCAATGAAGAACTTAGTTTCTTCCTGCCTTTTATGCATCTGCGCACCTACAAGCAAAATGAAATTGTGTTTTTTAGTGGGGATCCCAGCCAGGCATTTTACCTGGTGCGCAAAGGCAGGGTGCAGCTTGCCATGGACATCAAGGAAAGAACGGAAGAACTGCTCACCCTGGACTCAGGCATGGCCTTTGGTGACAACTCCTTCCTCGAAGGTTCCAAAAGGCTATACAATGCCATGGTCATCTCCGAATCGGCCGAGCTATATGTACTCCCACACATCAACCTCATAGAAGTACTCAACGACCACCCCGAGGTGAAAGGAAAGGTGTTTCACAACATCATGAAAATCCATAATACCTACACCACAAACCTCTTTAAAATGTACAAAACCAACTACGGTTTCTTCGAACTGGGGTCGGTATATCGCAGCCTGAAATAACCTTGAATAAAAGGTAAGCCAGACTACCCAAAGGCCATTGATTTTGCTATTTTTGCGGCGATAATATTCGTTATTTCAATCACTTAAAAAAAGTAATAAATCATGAAAGTAACCGTAGTAGGCGCCGGAAATGTGGGCGCAAGCGTCGCTGAGTATGTGGCCATGAAAGAGCTGGCCGACGAAGTTGTGATCCTCGACATCAAAGAAGGTTTTGCAGAAGGCAAGGCCATGGACTTGAACCAATGTGCTTCTCTCAATGGGTTCAACAGCAAAATAATCGGCACTACGGGCGATTACTCTAAAACCGCTGGATCTACAGTGGTAGTAATTACCTCAGGTATTCCCAGAAAACCTGGAATGACACGCGAAGAATTGATCGGCACCAACGCCGGCATAGTAAAGTCTGTAACAGAAAATCTGATCAAGCACTCTCCGGATGCTATCCTGGTGGTGATCTCAAACCCTATGGACACCATGACCTACTTGTCTGCCAAGTCAAGCGGACTGCCTAAGCACAAGGTGATCGGTATGGGTGGTGCACTGGACAGCGCACGATTCAAGTACAGATTGGCCGAGGCTTTGGATTGCAACCCTAACGACGTACAGGGAATGGTGATCGGCGGACACGGTGATACTACGATGATTCCATTGACAAGAATGGCGCAATACAACGCTACTCCTGTGACCAGCCACCTCGATGCGGAGCGACTGGAAAAAGTAGCCGCTGACACCATGGTAGGTGGAGCGACACTTACAGGCTTACTTGGTACTTCTGCCTGGTACGCTCCCGGAGCTGCAGGATCTGCTGTCGTAGAAGCCATCATCAGAGATGAGAAAAGAATGATCCCTTGCTCTGTATTGCTCGAAGGAGAATATGGTCAAGATGATATCTGTATCGGGGTTCCGGTAATCCTTGGCAGAAACGGTATCGAGAAGATCGTAGAGCTTGAGCTCAATGACGAAGAAAAAGCGAAATTCGAGAAGAGCGCTGAAGCCGTTCGCAATATGAATAATGCTTTAGAGCTTTAATTAGTTCTCTTAAAAAAACACAAAGCCCTCCGGGATGATCCTGGAGGGCTTTTTTGTGCGCAAATTTTTAAAAACACCTGTCACTCATACTTCAACCCGTCCACCGGATTAGCCGTAGCTGCCTTGATAGAGTGAGACGAAATCGAAAGCAGCGCAATGACCAGCATCAGCAGGCCGGCCACCGTATGCCAAACGAAGTTGACTTCTATATGATAGTCGTAAATATTGTCCAGAAGCCCAGCGATCATATAAACCCACAAAACGCTTCCTAATATCCCCGCGATCAAACTAATGATGGCATATCGACGAGTTACCAGGTACAGTATGTCCTTCACCGTACCTCCCAGCACCTTTCTGATGGCAATCTCCTTGGTCCTCTTCTGGATCATCATCGTCACCAGGGAAAACATGCCTCCTACTGAAAGCAAAAGGGCCACTATCGCAGTAAACAGGAAGGTATCTTTAAAACTTCTGCTCGTATCGATAGCACCTTCAATGTACCGTCTTTCGTGCCAGCTCTCATAAGGCATAAAAGGTTCTAGTTCTTTCCACTGCTCCTCGCAGTAGGCATCCACTTCTTTCAGGTCTTCTGCGGATTTTGCCCTCACGGCCAGGAATTTAAACCGGTCTTCGAAAGAATAGCATACGACCGTTGGCTGACTTATTTCCCAGGGGCCGGATTGCTTGTAGTCGCCAATCACCCCGATGACATATACCGTGCTTCCACTGGGGAGTTTGATTTGTTTACCAATGGGCTCTTTGATTCCTGTCACTTTTATAAATTCCTCATTAACCAGGGCATTGGCCTGCATGTCTACTTTCGAATGGTTTCTCCAAAACCTACCCTCTTTGAGCCTGACCCGGGTTGTCTCCATGTAATTAGGCCCTGTTTCCATAATGTCTACGAAGTACTCCTGCCCTTCTATCGTGATAGGCCTGTCACCCGTCCCGAACCCCAGTTTTTTCCAACTGATGCCCGCAGATTCTACCTTGGGGTGCTGTTTCACCCTTTCTATAAAAACCTCGCTATTTTCCATGGCGTTGAGCGCCGGTACTGTGAATAGGTTTTCCCGGTCATAGCCAATGTCCATCTCCTCCAGCCAATCCATGTTCTGTGTAAAAATGATGCTCGCCCCTAATCCAACAATGGTGATGGTCTGCTGAAGAAAAACCAATGAATGCGTTACCCATCCGGCGTTGCTGGATTTGGTGCTTTTGGAAATAATTGCTGCAGGGGAATATCGGCTCACATACTGTGCCGGATAAAAACCGGATATTAAACTCATGACCAGGGTAATACCGATCATGAAGATGATTATCCTAGTCCATTCAATATCTCCGATACCATAATCAAATCCTCCCCATGTATCTCGAAATACAGGATACAGAAAAATGAAAATAACCACACCTACGAGCACAGACACGGTACTGGCGATCAGGCTTTCTGCCAGAAACTGGATTTGAATTTGCTTTCTGGTGCTCCCCATCACCTTTCTCAAACCAATTTCCTTCAGGCGGTTTCCAGACATTGAAATAGCGTAGTTGGTATAATTAAAGCAGGCAATCAAAAGCACGAGAAAGGCAAGCAGATCAAAGGTCAGTAATATCTCCCCTGGAATCTCCGTATTGGTATAGCCGGTTCTTACATTCCCGTCATAGTGCTTATGTATCTCCGAAAATGGCCTGAAATTATAATGGGCCTTCCCCTCGGTTTTCTTTAGCGCTGCATGCTCGGCCAGTCTGTCGACCAGCGCTTCTTTTTTTAGCACCTCATCATCGGTCACCTTGATATAGGTCTCACTGGCCTTTTCCATGGAATGCATATCCGTACCGTCATTCTCTGATATCCTGTATAGATTCTGATAATTGGTCACGATATCAAAGTAACTGAAACTGCTATTTTCAGGTTGTGCCTTAAAAACCCCTCTGACCAAAAACTTGTGTACTCCCGTCGGGGTATCCTTGACCTTGAGCTCAATCTCTTTTCCCATGGCAGGCTCATCGTCAAAATATTTTTCAGCGATATCCTCCCGAATGTAGATCGCATCCGGCTCTGCATAGTTGAGATAACTGCCCTCGATAAGCTCAAAAGAAAAGGTCTCGATAAATGCCTGATTGCAAAAGGTCATGTACTCCCCAAAGCGATCGTCTCCTACTTTGAGCGTACTATGCTCTCCAAAAAACCTTATCACCGACTCAATACCCGGAACGTCGGTTTCTAGAAATCTCGTCTGCCCGAGATTGACAGCAAAGAATTTTATCGGATCACTGTTTTCAATGGTATTGTATTCTACCCGATGGATGTTTCGGGTTTGTTCCGAATCATAACATTTGTTGAATTCTGCATTGTAGGAATTCAGCATAAAAGCAATAATGCACATCGCAATCCCCAGGCCTAGACCCAGGACATTGGTGGCTACATGAATGATAGACTTGGAAAAACTCCTTAGAGCAGTTTTGATATAGTTTTTAAACATGGCAGTTGGTTTTGTGAGGTAATCTTCAATACAGCCTGGGCGTGCATTTCTTACTATATAAGATGCATAAATTAATCATCAGGTTGCACAAATACCCTGATTCTTTGGAGATTCCGTATGTAAGGACATAAAAAAAGCCCCGGATATCCGGGGCTTTTCATTTATTAATACTTATTGCTATTATCTGCGTTTGTAGTTTTTGTAAGCTGGGCCTTTCAAGCCAAGGCTGTTTTTGCCTTTCATGTCTTTGGTCTCTACTCTTCTGAAGATGATTTTTTCAGTTCCTTCGTCTGTAGCATAGATCACGTTTTTCGAAGACACGATCAAGTCGTCCTTGGGCTGATCAACGTTATTGTTATCGATGATCTCGACTTCATAACTATTCCTGTTGAAGTTCTTGTACTCTGGTCCCTGAAACTGTCGGGCGTCCTCTTTGATCAAGACACTTGAATTTCCTTTGTACTTTTCAGAAGGCTTGGCGTTTTTGTAAGCCGGGCCTTTTTCGTTTTGTGCAAATCCGGTGAATACTACTGCCAGGGATAGTGCGGCTATTATGATTGACTTTTTCATGACTCTGTTTGTTTCGTTGTTTAACTATTACTATACAAAGAAACGCAAGACATCAGTCGCCAGACGAGTGCAAAATCGGTATTCGAATAGAGAGAAAATACGTACACCGATGTGGTAAATACGTACGGTACTAGATCAACTTCTTATCCAACGCTGTCCTGATCATCTCAGAGGCATTGGATACCCCAAGCTTTTTCATGATCTTACCACGGTGGGTTTCCACAGTACGTACGCTGATGGAAAGCTCGTCTGCTATCTCTTTGGTGATCTTTCCGTCCGCCACCATACGTACGATCGTGCGCTCCCGATCCGTCAGGAGCTGCTCCTCGGCTGGCTTGCTCATGTCCTCTATCAACAGGTCGGAGATTTTGTTTTTGAAGTACTTCTTACCCTGGTGCACATCATAGATCGCCTCAAACAGTTCCTGCTCGCCGCTCTCCTTGAGTAGATAGCCTTTTGCCCCTTTTCGCATGCTCTCCTTTACGTACTGTATCTCCTCATGCATCGTGAGCATGATAAAGCTGACCTCAGGAAACTTATGAAGCAGATCGTCCAGCAATTCCAGGCCTGACTCGGAGGCCAGGGTGATATCGAGCAGTACTACATTCACCGGATGGTTTGACAAGGCCTCATCCAGCTCCTTTCCGGAGCTCGCTCCAGGTATCACTTCAAAATCGATGTTGGTCTTGAGCAAGGTCTCCATGCCCAGGCGAAACATCTTGTGATCATCTACTACTATGACGTTTATCTTCTTCATTCTATTGGAATATCGATTTCTATGACTGTACCCTTTGACCCTGACTCAAACAGGATCTTTCCGTTGAGCAGCTCGGTGCGCTCCATGATGTTTTTAAAACCCAAACCTGATGAGCGACGAACGGTTTTCACATCAAAGCCCTTTCCATTGTCTTTCATGTACAAATTAATCTGATCGTCAAATTCTGTCAAAGAGATATTGATCTCCGATGCCCCGGAATGTTTAATTGCATTATTGATCACCTCCTGCACGATTCTGTAGACATATACCTGTCGGGCCTTTTCCAGTTTCGTTCGCTCCGTATCCCGGTCACTGATGTATTTCACTGCGATGCCTGTGTTCTTTTCGGTCGTTTGGCACAATTGAGATAGCGCTTCGTACATCCCAAAGTCCATGAGCACCGAAGGCATCAGGTTTCGGGATAAGTTGCGGGCTTCCTGGATCGCCTCATCAAGAAGGGACATAAACTCAGACTTACTTGACTCATCCAGCTTCTGCGTAATCTTGAGCTTCATGGTGGTAAGCATGGCGCCCAACCCATCATGCAGATCACGAGCGATCCTTTCCCGCTCGTTTTCCTGCCCTTCGATCAGAAACTTCTTTGATTGTTGTTCCAGCTCCTTTTTTTGCTGATCCAATACCACCAACTGATCCCGCATCGACATGATGGCCTGCCCGAGCTCGTCCTTATCGCTGAGCATTTCATAGGATTCTTTCATTTGCCCTTTGCCAATGTGATCGGCAAAAGCCACGGTAGATTTAAGGGCATTGATCAGCTTGTTCATTGCATTGATGATTTCTGCAAACTCATCAATAAACTCTTCCCTATCGTCACTATCGGGTAACGCACCCAGCGTCAGCTGATCCACCCTGCTCTTAAGCCGACGTACAGGCCGTACGAGCCATTCCGCAACAGTAGCCGATCCCATCAACGACAAAATCAAAATGGCTACCAGTAAAACCATCATCTTCCTTCTAATTTCCTGAATAGGATCCATGGCCTCTTTCAAATCTATTTCCGTAAGGATTGCCATCTCCAGACCATAAAAGCTTACGGGCCTATATACTCCTATGATCGGTACACCGCGATAATCAGGATACGTTTTTATACCTTCCTTTCCGCTAATCGCCTCCAGGGCGCCTTGAGTTTTACAAATGATGGTCTGAGGTAGGCTATCCGGAAAAAAGATGGATTCAGAAAGCATTTTGTAGTTGGGAGCTACGAGGTACGACTCGCCGGTTCTGCCCAGCCCGGTTCGTTCTTTGAGTATGTCGCTGAGCGAATAATAGTCCAGGTAGACACTTACTGAAATTGTATCAAGCCGATATTCAAACCTATAGAATGTGGAGTCCTCTATTACCTGCGCAGAAAAACCCATCTCACAACCTGAGCAATTTCTGAGTCCAATCATTTGTACGTCAGGGATGGAGCTGATGGCGTCTACCAGATCCGCTTCGTTTGATTGCCTGGACTGTTGATACTCCAGGATATTGGCAATTTCATTTTGTCGATCATAAAGCACCTGCTCGACCAGACGTTTTTTCAGGATATTGATGGAGTTGAGCTGATCCTTTGTACGATTGAGCAGGTTGTCTTCCATGCTCTGCTGCACCACCCAGAATATAGCGATAGAAAATACGGCACTAATCCCAAAGAGGCATATGACCAGCCATGTGCGAAGTTTTACTTTCAAGTGGACTTTTTTTTGTTTCAAACTAATCATATCCTCGCCAAAAGAAAAACGACCCGTCGTTTTCATTACAGACATCCATCGGAAACATCCGATCTCTGACCGCCGAGGGTTTTTATCTAACTTGCTCCCATCAATAACCCCATAAGACTAAACTATGAAACTGATCACGCGAATTCTCCTCTACTTTACCATGCTGGCGGCGTTTGCCGCATGCGAACCCACAAAAAAAACAGAACAAGAAGAGCCCAAGGCCAACACTGCACCGACCAGGGAGTTTGGCGTGCAGGTCTATTCTGTGAGGGACTCACTCAAGGAGGACTTTGCCGGGTCGATGAAAAAAATCGCAGACATTGGCTATAGCTATGTCGAAGCTTACGGGCTGCAACTCGACGGCTCTATTTTCGATCGGACTGCTGCCGAATACAAAAAAACCGTTGAAGACCTTGGAATGACCATAGTCTCTACCCACGCCAGCTACTTCACGCCGGATCAAGCAGATCCAATAATAGCTACTGCCAAAGAATTAGGAGTCAAATACGTCATGATCCCCTGGCTCAATGATGAGCTGAGAAAGGACTATAGGGCTGTCGCCCAAAACCTAAATGAGCTGGGTAAGAAGTTTCAAGGGTCGGGCATCCAAATCGGCTATCACAACCATGCCTTTGAATTTGAATTGACGGAAGAGGGTCAGGTGCCTTTGGAGGTCCTGCTGCAAAATACCGATCCGGAGCTGGTCACTTTCCAGCTGGATTTGTACTGGGTGGTAAAAGCCGGGGCTGATCCTATGGATTTGATCAATCGGTACCCGGGACGTTTCTCCTCCTTCCATGTGAAAGATGCAAACGATTCACTCGAGCAAACGACCGTTGGATCAGGCATCATAGACTTCAAGACCATTTTGGCGGCTCAGGAAACCTCAGGCTATACCCATTATTTCGTGGAAGACGAACGAGAGGACGACCCTTTCGGGAATATCAAGGCCGATTATGAGTATGTGGAGGGGTTGGAGTTTTAGAGAACTGTTTTCGCCCTTGTTGCTGGTCTCGTGACCAGCAACAGCCTTAGATTAAGAACTTGCCTCGACGTATCTTTTAAAATTGTCCAGGATGGCTTGCCAGCCCTGACGCTGCATGTCTTCGGGGTTTTCTGACTCAGGGTCAAAGCGCTCAGTGACAGTCACCTGATCCTCCGAAACCTCGAAGGTAACTTCTACCTTTCTACCATCCTCCAGGGCCATTTCGACCTTTTGGTTTTCTATCACTGCTGTATACGTCGCCTCAAAATCAAAACCGATACTGCCGTCTTTGGCTTCCATTCGGGATTTGAGCTTGCCCCCTACGCGCAGGTCGCTTTCAGCGCTCGGACAGCACCAGGTATCTATGGCGAAGTTCCATTGAGTGATGTGCTTGGGTTCGTTCCAGCAGGCCCATACTTTTTCGATGGGGGCTGAGATGGTGGTGGAGATGGTTATCATGGCTATTTATTTGGTTCAATTTTTATCGAATACTCGTATTTATCCATTTTGTAGAATCCCGAAATATCAAACTCGTTCCCTTTATTCATTTCTATTCCAGAAATGGTTTTAAAACCTAATAGATCCTCATCCCCAAGATATTTCTCTAATTCAATGTAGTCCTTAGCTTTGAAAGCTTCTAAAATCCTTTGATGGTGAACCCTAATTACGGGATCAATTTGCTCAATTCCAGCACCCGAATCTCGTTCGACCAAGAAAA
This sequence comes from Reichenbachiella sp., assembly GCA_965222305.1. Classification (GTDB taxonomy): domain Bacteria; phylum Bacteroidota; class Bacteroidia; order Cytophagales; family Cyclobacteriaceae; genus Reichenbachiella. Next base: position 5,019,640 of record OZ244943.1, on the reverse strand, counting down.
AAAGATATGTGTCATTCTCATCAATCCAGTTTGCTTCACCATCTAAGGTCAATTCGTTTGAACGGTCAGAGAGTGTGAAAATCCTTGAAAAAACTGGTGACGACAGTTCTGGTAAAGTTTCATACGAATAAATCAAAATCATCAACTCATCATTTTTTGAAGACATCCTCGTCATATCTTCACTAAGGTTATGAGCTACAATTCTCAACGATAGTTTTGAGGAATCTGCAGCTTGACAAGCCGTACTTGTATAACGCGTTGAAAACAATACAGCAAGGGTGAAAAATAATAGCTTATTAGATTCCATGAATTGATAGGTCTTGGGGCAAACAAAAAGAAACGTAATCAAGTTTTACCCAATTCCGATAAAAGTTCATCCAAATTCTCATGAGCCGCGGCAAAGCCTTCTTTCATGCCCATTTCCACGATGGTATTGAGGGCCTCCTCCGATTCAAAAGTAATGATCGTCTTAACGAGCGTTTTGTCTCCCTGATCCATAAAAGCTACATCCCAGTGCATGGAAGGGGGATTGCTCACCAGCTTCCAGTTTTCATCACAAAATCCGTCCATTCCGGAAAATCCAGTTTGCGGTGAGATCTTTTCATATTCCACCTTACACTTGTGTTCATCTCCCTCAGGCCCACGCATGGCATACCGCCATTCGCTGCCCTCCGTGAAATCCATAAATTGGGTGACTGCCTGGTACGGCTTGGGTGCCCACCACTGGTCGATCAACTCCGGCTCTGTCCAGGCACGCCACACCAGACTCACCGGGGCATCAAACGCTCGTTCTGCAATGAGTTGCTTGTTGGATAGATCGGTTGTGTATTTGGTCTTATCCATTTTTCTGTTGATTTAAGAATTTCTCCAGTTTGTTCAGGTTTTGTTTCAAGCCTTCATCCGCCTTGACTTCTTTGATCACTTGCTGTAGTTCCTCAGCACTTTCCATCTCCATATGCCAGTTAATTTTTGTCTTATCCCCTTCGGCATAAAAGTAATGGTGGTCGCGAACTTCGGCCGGTTCAAGTGATTCATGACTATTTTCTCCATCTCGATCACTTCACCATAGGTGCAATTGTTTTGCCAATCCGTGCCGTCCGGCCCATGCATCACAAACTCCCAAACCCCGCCGGTTTTCACCTCCATTTTTGAAATGGTGTTGTTGAATCCATCAGGCCCCCACCACTGCTTGATCAAATCAGGTTCCGTGAAAGCCCTCCAGACCAATTCAACAGGCGCATCAAACACCCTCGTGGCGATGAACTCCCTTTCTTTAATTTCTATACTCATGGTTTTTCCTGGTTTTTCATTTTGGTGAGCAGCTGATCCAACCGGTCAAACTTCTCGTCCATGATTTTCCTAAACGGCTCCAACCAATCGTCCACTTCCCCCAACTTCTGAGGTTTCAGTTCGCAAACACGCTCCCTTCCCTCCTTATTGATCTCTATCACGTCACATTCCGAAAGGATCTTGACGTGCAGGGACACGGCCTGCCGCGTCATGTTGAAATGTTCGGCGATGGAATTGACCTTTCTCCGCTTTTTGGTAAGCAAGGAAAGAATCTCCCTTCTTGTCGGATCAGCGATCGCCTGAAACACATCTCTTCTTGGTTTAACCTCCATAATAAGCAAGCGTTTGCTTGCAAATATATATGCAGGCAATTACTTGCGCAAATAATTAACAAGCGATTATGATCAGCATTTATGAATTGCTCTAAGAGGACGGAAGTTATTTAGGTTGATTTGCCTGGTGGCAAAAGGAAATAGCTCAAATCAATTGAGCTGAAAGCGCACAAGAATGGAGTAGCTCAGGTTTAGTTTACCAAACTCGATTAATTGCTCGGGTGCTCGACTTCCATAAATAGAAGATGCTCCCCTGATCCGGATATTTGAGGTTATCCCAGGCATCATTCCACTTAGCAGATTGGGCTCACCCAATTCCTGGATATAAAGCGCCTTGCCGATTTCCTGATCAACAGAGGAAGCCAGCAGTTCTGCTTTTACCTTGGCAGCCTTGATGGCCTCTACTTTCACCTTGGATCGATAGGATTCAATTTCTGAATGCTCCAATCTATCTATGGTTGCATTGGAGATTCCCGTAGCTTCCAACTCCTTGAAAATCGCTCCGGCTTCGTTAGCTG